>NZ_SMCL01000016.1:0-123267 GCF_004343065.1 Neorhizobium sp. S3-V5DH | reverse complement strand
AAATCCGCCGAACCAGAATAAGCAAACCCAGGCGCCAGGCCGGGAGAACTACGGGCCTGACGACCTCAACTGCTCCAACCGCCCGGTGCGGACCCCCATGCCGGGTGGTGTGGGAGGGGCGGAGCCAATAGGCTCCCCCCTATCCCGATTGAAGAAATATTCAACCATATGGTTGACTGTTTGAATTCTCATCTCTATATTCAACTTTATGGTTGAATTATACGCACCCCAACTCGACAATGTCTTTCATGCCCTCGGCGATGCGACGCGCCGGCATATGCTTCGCGACCTGGCGGGTGGAGAGCGAACGGTAAGCCAGCTGGCGGAGCCCTTTGCGATCTCGCTCGCGGCTGCCTCCAAGCACATCAAGGCGCTGGAAAATGCCGGGCTGATCCGCCGTGAGGTGCGCGGCCGCACCCATATCTGCCGCCTTGCCCCCGGGCCGCTCGCCAGCGCCCACGAATGGCTGAGCTTCTACGAGCGGTTCTGGAACAACAGGCTGGACGAACTCGAAAGACTTCTCCGCGAGGAGGATGCAGCAAGACCCAAGAAAACCGAAAGAGGAGACGAGACATGAATGACATTGCAGCCATCAGTGCCTATGGCGTGGTAACCGAGCCCGCCACCATCAGGATCGAGCGCCTGCTCCCCAGTTCGATAGACCGGGTATGGGCTTACCTTACGCAAAGCGAACTGCGCCGCCGCTGGCTGGCCTCAGGCGACATGGAGATGAAGGCGGGCTCCTCCTTCGAACTCGTTTGGCGCAACGACGAACTGACCGATCCGCCCGGTAGCCGGCCCGAAGGTTTTCCCGAGGAGCACCGGATGCAGAGCCGTATCACAGAGCTCGACCCGCCCCGCAAGATGACCTTCACCTGGGGAGAGCGTGGCGAGGTCTCCTTCGAACTGGAGGCCATGGGCGGTGAGGTCCTGCTGACCGTCACGCACCGACGCATCTCCGACCGCGCGAATATGCTGATGATCGGCGCGGGCTGGCATATGCATCTGGACGTCCTCGCTGCCCGGCTGACGGGTACCAAGACGGAGCCCTTCTGGGATGGCTGGGAGCGCCTCAAGAAGGAATACGAGCCCCTGATCTCGGCCTGAGCAGTTTCGATGACGGAGGTTCCGTCGGCTTTTGCCGGCGGAGCCAAAGATGCGACGGATTTCGCATTGCCTCAACCCCGGTAGATTGCCTCCAGCCTGGCCAGATCGGCGATCTTCAACTCGACGGGATCCATGCCGTCGCGAAGAGGCTTGAACCAAGCGGATGCCTCCTGGACCCTTTTTCCGTGCGGCTCCGGATAGCCGCCCAACCCCAGCACCCATTGACGAACGATCTCCCGCTCCATCCGGCCGGCGGCGTAGCGATCATGAACCGCCTTGGCCGAGTTGGTCAGGTCTTCGACCTTTTTCATCAATGCACCGACGGATCGGTCGCGGTTTCGTCGAAGAAGGACCGGATACCGTCGCGCTCCACCGTTGCGAGGAATTCATCGAAAGCCTCGCGGTCCGTGGCGAAAGGCTCGTCCCACGAGGTTACGTCTTCCTCTTCGGTGATCACCTCGAGGATCCAGTCGCCTTTGCCGCCTGCGGGGCGGAAGATGTCGACAAGCACGGTGATGCCGTCCTCGGTAAATTCGCCGGCAAGTTCGGAATGTTCGGTTTTGGGGGCCTTGGGCATGGTGATGTCGGCTCTCATGAGACGTCGCGGGGTTGGTTCGGTCGTCACGACCGGGTTTCTGGACGTCAATACACCGCTTCCCGCGCGGACTCCACAGTGATGATGACGACCGACCGCCTTGGTCGCACCAGCGCTTAAAGCCGCTTGATTGGCAAAGGGGCAGGCCTATTTCCCGCTCATGGATACACCGACCCCTCAGCCAGAAACCACCTTCCCAAATTTCAGCTCGCTGAGGCTTGGACTGCAGCGCCTGGAGCGGGGCCGAGATTACTGGGCTCTGCGCTGGCAGGCGCTCCTGGCATTCATCGATCTCAGCATCCTCGCCTTTTTTCTTCTCGGACCCTATCTGAGGACCGGGGCTTCCTACCTGATCATCGATTATGCGATAGCGGTATGGATCGCCGCCGAGCTTGTGGCGCGGGCCCTTGCTGCCCCGTCCTTCCGGACATTTTTCAGAAGACCGATGACGTGGATCGACGCGGTCATCCTCGCGACGCTGCTGTTTCCCGAGACCCTGTTCAACTTCGCCTTCCTCAGAGTAATGCGCCTGTGGGCGATCGGCAAAAGCCCGCTCCTGCGCGAAGGCCTGCGCTGGGCCGGCTGGGGGCATCTTCAGGACGTGGTCCGCGCCGCGCTCAATTTCCTCGTCTTCCTGTTTATGGTCACGGGCTTTGTCTATACCACCTTCTTCTACCGGGAGGAGGGCGGCGAGGGTTTCGTCGATGCCCTCTATTTCACCGTGGCGACCATCACCACCACGGGCTTCGGCGATATCACGCTGCCCGGCACCGCCGGCAAGCTGACATCCGTCATCACCATGATCATCGGCATCTCCCTTTTCGTCAGGCTCGCCCAAGCGGTGGTGCGGCCGTACAAGGTGCAATTTCCCTGTCCTCAATGCGGACTGCAGCGGCACGATACCGACGCCGTACACTGCAAGGCCTGCGGCCACCTTCTCAACATCCCCGACGAAGGCGTCTAGCTTGAGAACTCTCAATTTGGCACCAGCGGAGGCGGCAAGCTCTCACACATGATCACCTCCGTGTGAATCTCGCCGTTCGGCCATATTCCCGCGAAGGATACTGCTCTAGTTTGCGGCATGTTCACACGTCGCGCCGCCTTGATATCCGTCCCTTTCGCGCTTTCCGCTGCCCGCGGCTTTGCCCAGACTGCGTCGCAACTGCCGGTGCCTCAGCCCCCGGTCACCTTGAACACGGTCTTCGAAGGGGCGGCGGAACTAGAACCGCTGAAGGTCGTGCTCGTCTCCCGGAATGGAGCGATGCTCGCCGAGCGGGCGTTCAACGGCCATTCTCTCGATGCCTCGACCAACATCAAGTCGGCTTCGAAATCGGTCGTTTCCTGCCTCGTCGGCATCGCGATCGACAAGCGGCTCCTGGAAGGGCCGGCCCAGAAGATCGCGCCGATCCTGAAGGCTGACCTGCCGGCCAATCCCGATCCGCGCATCCACGACATCACCATCGGCAATCTGCTGTCCATGCAGGCGGGGCTCAGTCGAATGTCCGGGCCGAACTACGGACGCTGGATCGCCAGCCGCAACTGGGTGCGCTTTGCGCTCTCCGAACCGTTCGACGGAGAACCTGGCGGATCGATGCTGTATTCGACGGCCTCGACGCATCTGCTGTCTGCGATCCTCACGCGGGTCGGCAGAAAGCCGACGCTTGCGCTGGCACGCGAGTGGCTGGCGCCGGTGGACGGCTTTCGCATCGGTTCCTGGGAGCGCGATCCGCAGGGCATCTATCTCGGCGGCAACCAGATGGCCATGACCGCCCGTTCCCTACTTGCTTTCGGAGAACTCTACCGGAACGGAGGGAAGACAAAGGATGGAAGGCAGATCGTTTCGAAGGGCTGGATCGATCAGTCCTGGACGCCCCGCACCAATTCCCGCTTTTCCGGCGACGGTTACGGTTACGGCTGGTTCCTCCGGACGATCGGCGGCGAGGAGGTCAAGTTCGGTTGGGGATATGGCGGCCAGATGGTTTATGTCGTCCCATCGCTCGGTCTGACCGTCGTCATGACCTCCGCAGACACCGGACCGTCTGCCCGCAGCGGCTATCGCGACGACTTGCATGACATGCTCGCCGAGATCATCGGCGTCGTGCGGCAAGCGTGAGCGGGGACGTTCTGCGGCAGTATGCCAAAAATAGCCATGCGAATTCAATGTCCCTCTGCGTGATTCCTCCCCGCCTCATCCACGGTCCAAACAAGGACGCTACTCTGTCGGCGTCATCGGACAGGGAGCCGGGTTCGCGAACCGGTCTGTCACGGAAGCAATCCGGCGTCCGGTGATGGTCGTAAAGGCAGGGGAAACGCCGTCAGGGCGCCAGCCCCCGGAAGATGTTTCGGAATTTGGACCCTCCGGAACCGCTCTTCGGGAAAAGCCGGAACGGTCGGGCAGGCGGAAAAGCCTGACACGCACACCACCCCACATTCACTGCCTGCCCATATCCCATTTGGATCAGGCCGTGGCGGAGGTTCCTCCGCCGCGGGTTTCCGTGTTGTTTAAGCTGAAATGTCGATCACGCCGCAATCGCCCGCTTCCGACGAGAACGCGAGAAGCTTGCCGTTGGCGCTCCAGCCCATGCCGGTGATGGCGCCTTTGCCGGGACGGCGCAACAGCGCTTCCTTCGAATCAGCGATCCTGACCCCCAGGATCATCCCGTCGACGAAACCGATCGCCAGCACTTCCTCAGCAGGATGGAAAGCTACCTGCGTCACCATGATGTTTGCGCGAGTGCCGAGTTCGAGCGGCGCCTTGCCCATCGGCCCGTCCTTCGAGGAGAACGGCCAGACGATCGCAGCCGGCGCGCCGGACGAGGCGAGCCACTTGCCTTTCGGCGACCACGAAAGCGATTTCACCTTGGCGGGATAGCCGGTCATCCGCATATGCCGGTTCTCTCCCGGCTTGCCGTCGAGCTTCCAGCCGTGCAGGGCGTTTTCCTGCATGGTGGTGACGAGGAAACGGCCGTCGGGAGAGAAGGTGACGCCGGTATGCGCGCCTTTCCATTCCAGGTCGACCGGATCGCCGGACGTTGCCACCCAGTGCAGCGTGACGCCATTATAGCGGGCGGCGGCGATGCGCAGTCCCTTGGTGGCGAAGGCGAGCGCCTCGACGCTGCGCTCTTCGGTGAATTCCTTCAGCGTGCCATCGTTCTGCTTCACGAAGCTCGATTTGCCATGTGCATAGGCAACTGCGTTCTGCGGTCCGCCGGCAACGACGCTGATCCATTTGCGCGGCGCCTCGGCGACGACCGTCGCTGTGCCGTCGCCGGCGATGCGGCAGACCTTGCCGTCCTCGCCCCCGGTCAGCAAGGTCGTGCTGAACGGGTCGCGGATGCAGGTGAGCAGGCCCTGATGGGCTTCGGCGACTTTCTCGCCGCCGTCGAGCCTGTGGATTGTGCCGGCGGCTGTGGCGAAGAATGGAACGTCGCCGAGGAAATGCGCGGCGACGACATGGCCTTCGAGATCAAGCGGTGCGACTGTCGGCATTACGCAGCAACGGCCTCGCAAGCCCTGAAGCTCTTCTCGATCTTGTCGACATCGAGATCCCGGCCGATGAAGACGAGGCGGGATTCGCGCTTCTCGCCATCCTTCCAGGGACGCTGGTGGTCGCCCTCGACGATCATGTGGACCCCCTGCACGACGTAGCGTTCCTCGTCGCCCTTGAACGCGATGATGCCCTTCAGGCGCAGGATGTTCGGGCCGTCGGTCTGGGTGATCTTCTGGATCCAGGGGAAGAACCGTTCCGGGTTCATCTCGCCGCCGCGCAGCGAGATCGACTTCACGGTCACGTCATGGATCGGCGACATCTCGCCGTGGTGATGGTGGTGGTGATCATGGTCGTGGTCATGGTGATGATGATCATGGTCATGATGGTCGTGCGCGTGGTGGTGATGGTCATGCCCATGATCGTGATCGCAGTCCGGACCGCAGACATGGTCGTCGTGGCCGTGCTCCAGGAAATGCGGATCGTTTTCGAGCGCACGTTCCAGGTTGAAGGCGCCCTGGTCGAGCACGCGGGCAAGATCGACGCCGGAGCGGCTCGTCTTGTAGACGCGGGCGGTCGGGTTGATGGCGCGCACCACGTCTTCGATGACGGCCAGCTCTTCCGGTGTCACAAGGTCGGTCTTGTTGATGACGACGACGTCTGCAAACGCAATCTGATCTTCTGCCTCGCGGGAATCCTTGAGCCGCAGCGGCAGGTGCTTGGCGTCGACCAGGGCGACGACCGCATCGAGCTCGGTCTTGGCGCGCACGTCGTCATCCATGAAGAAGGTCTGTGCGACCGGCACCGGATCGGCAAGGCCGGTGGTCTCGACGATGATGCCGTCGAAGCGGCCGGGGCGGCGCATCAGTCCTTCGACGACGCGGATCAGATCACCGCGCACCGTGCAGCAGACGCAGCCGTTGTTCATTTCGTAGATCTCTTCGTCCGACTCGACGATCAGGTCGTTGTCGATGCCGATCTCGCCGAATTCGTTGACGATGACCGCATATTTCTTGCCGTGGCTTTCGGATAGGATGCGGTTCAAAAGCGTCGTCTTGCCCGCGCCGAGATAACCGGTGAGCACGGTAACGGGAACAGGCTTCTGGGTGGCTGTGTCGGTCATGGAAACCTCGATGGGTTATATACGCCCGCAGGCGCGGTATTGGTCCGCCTCATATAAGGGCAAGCCGGGACGAGTTCAAAGGGTTTTGAATGTTATAAGATCACGTTGTCCTCAGGGCAGCGTATCGGCGTCTGTATCCTTCAAAAGCTGGTCGAGTGTCAGGAGCGGCTGCTCCATTACCCGGGCGTATGCGTAGTGGAAACAGTCGAAATTACTGAGATAACGGCGGCCGATGCCGTGTCTCTCCGCAACGGCAACGGCGTAGTGCAGGAGTTCGCGGGGTGATCCGCTTTCACGAATATCTATACCACGGGCGTCCAGCCACTCTACAACCGCGCCTTCCGCTTCGCCGTAAAGGCAATCGAGCTGGTCCGGCCGCGACAGGACGATGATGGCTTCCCACGCCGCCAGCGGTGAGGTGAAGGGAGCGTCATCCCTTAAAAGAGCTGTTTCATAGGCTTCGGCGGTGTCTTCGCCAGCCATCATGGAGACGATCGCACAGGCATCGACGAACATCAGGCACTACCGATATCATGATCCAGATCATGATAGGCGTCGGAGGACAGTGGCCGACGGTCTGGTTTGAAGGAGAGACCGCGCTTTGTCAGGATTCGTCGCGCCGTTTCACGGGGTGTTTCCTGCCGGATGCGCTTGTCGATGGTTTCCTTCAGAGCGGAAATAACCGCATCGGTGATCGTGGTGCCGTCGATGCGTGCCAATTCTCGTGCCAGCACATCTGCCTCTTCATTCCGGATATTCAACGTCATCGATGCATCCCTCTGTGTAGCCCATTGTGCCAGACTGTGTAGCTTTCCGCTACTTCAATATCTCCAGATCGAACCGCGTCACGTCCTCCAGCAACTCAATGATGCCTTTCACCGCATGGGCGATGAGCTGCTCGCCTCTTTCGGCGGTCGCGGCGGCGGCATTGCCGGCGACGCCCTTGGGGTTGAGGTCGGACATCTTCCAGCCGAAGGCATGCGGCCCGTAGGCGCGCAGGTGCCGGAATTTCCGCGCATAGTCCGACTGGCGGGAACCGAAGTTTTCGGCCTTCGCCATGTTCACCCGGTCCGGATAAAGCGCCAGCATGATCGAGGTTTCGATATCGCCGCCGTGGATATCGAGCGACGTTTCCTCCGGCGAGATCCATCCCTCGGGTTGGCCGAAGCGCGTCCAGCTCGTCGCCACCGCCAGCATGTCGAACCGTATCCGCGCTTCGGTGGCGACGATGGTCAGCAATGGCGAATTGCCGCCATGGGCGTTGAGGAGCACCAGCTTGCGGATGCCCTTTTCATGCAGTTCCTCGGTTATGCCGAGCCACCGGTTCACGGCTTCGTCGAAACCAAGGGTCTTTGTGCCGGCCACATCCATGTGCTCAACCGAATAACCGATCGGTTCTGCAGGCAGGAAGGTCACCGGCAGGCCGGCGGGCAGGGCAGGGATCAACCGGGCAACCAGCCCCTCGGCGATCAGGGTATCGGTTTCGAAGGGCAGGTGCGGTCCGTGCTGTTCGTGCGCGCCAAGCGGCAGGACGGCAATCCAGTCACGCCTTTCTGTGGACGCAAGCGTCGGATCATTGTCATGATAGTGCGGCAGCGGGTGCGGCATCTGGCGGTCAACTCTCCGTTTCGGTATGGATAGCGCGATACCGATATAAAGATAAATCCGAAAGGACAAAGCGGGCGGATCCGATGAGCAAGAAGAAGGGTGACAAGAAGGCCAAGTCGGGCAAGAAAAAGGACGCAGGCAGTCTTTGTGCGGCCGAGCTTGCTCCGGCCATCACGCAGGTCGCCCGCGCCATGCGCATCGTGCTGGGGCGCAACCTCCTGGAAACCGGCCTTTATGCCGGACAGGACGGCGTCGTCATGGCATTGGCGGAAGAAGACGGGCTGACGCCCGGCCAGCTCGCAGTCAGGCTCGGCGTCAAGGCGCCGACCATCACCCGCACGATCGGCCGCATGGAGGCGCAGGGGTTTGTGGAACGCCGTCCGGACGAGACCGACGGCCGCCTCACCAAGGTCCACCTGACAGAAACCGGCCGGCAGACGGTCGATCAGATCGGCCACTCGGTCGCCGATTGCGGGTCGCTCGCGGCGGGCGGCCTGTCCGACAAGGAGGTCCGCACGCTTCTCAAGCTGTTGCGCGCCGTCGAACACAATCTCCAGCCGGCGCTTTCCGACGAGTAAGCACTCCTCCTCTTGTCGCTGCGGATTAAATTGTTTATTTAAACTTTAATTCGAGCATCGGGAGGCGATGCCGGCCGGCGCGGGCGGGGGGACATGGCGCAGAAAGTCAAGTTGTCGACGATTGCCGAGAGTCTCGGTCTTTCCACTGCCACCATTTCTCTTGCGCTTCGCGACAGTCCGCTCGTTGCGGCCGATACCCGCGAGAAGATCAAGGAACAGGCCCGGGCGCTGGGCTATATCTACAACCGCCGCGCCGCCAGCCTCCGCACCTCGCGTTCGGGCATCATCGGCGTCGTCGTGCACGACATCATGAACCCGTTCTACGGGGAAATCCTGAAGGCGATCGAAAGCGAACTGGACCGCAGCCGCCATACCTTCATCCTCTCGAACCATTATGATTCGGTCGAAAAGCAGCGGACTTTCATCGAAACCCTGCTGCAGCTCGGCGGCGACGGAGTGATCATGTCTCCGGCGATCGGCACGCCGGTGGAGGACGTGAAGCTCTGCGAGCAGAACGGCATGCCGGCCATCCTCGTTGCCCGCTCGATGGAGGGCGTGGACCTTCCGACCTATCGCGGCGACGACAGCTACGGCATCTCGCTTGCCACCAATCACCTGATCGGGCTCGGCCACCGCGTCATCGCCATGATCGGCGGCACGGATCAGACCTCGACCGGCCGCGACCGCTATCAGGGTTATGTCAATGCCTTGCGAAAGGCGGAAATCGAGGTCGATCCGAACCTGCGCATTCCGGGCCCCCGCTCCAAGCAGGGCGGGTTCGAGGCGGCTGTCAATTTCCTGTCGCTGCCGCAGAAGCCGACGGCTGCGGTGTGCTGGAACGATCTCGTCGCAATCGGCCTGATGAACGGCATCGCCCGCGCAGGCTTTGTGCCCGGCCAGGATATTTCCGTCACCGGCTACGACGATCTGGAGGAGGCCTCGATCGCGACGCCGGCTCTGACGACGGTCTCGAACGGCCAGGCCGATGTCGGCCGGCTTGCGGCGCGGGCGCTGCTCGACCGGCTGGCTGGCAGCCACGAGCCGGACGGCCTTCACCTCATCAAGCCGGAAATGCGCATTCGCCAGTCGACGGGCATCTACAAGCCGCGGACGCATTGAGGCGGGGCGCTTTACGTCACAAGCGCCGTTGTTGACGGTTCAGGCGGCCACGTCGGCCAGGGTTTTGCGGGCCGCATAGGCGCGCACCGCCTCGCCGAAGGCATGGAAGAGGGCGCGCGACGGTGCGTCGGTTTCAGCCCAATATTCCGGATGCCACTGTACGCCGACGGCAAAGTTCTTGGCGTCGATCACCGAAACGGCCTCGATCGTGCCGTCTTCGGCGGTCGCCTCCACCTTCAGCCGCGGAGCGGTTTCGGCAATCGCCTGCCGGTGCAGCGAGTTCACCTGCACGGCACCCGACAGACCGAGATAGCGGGCGATGCAGGAGCCGTCCTGGACGAAAACCGGCTGGCGGATCGCATACATGCCGTCCCGTTCGGTCACCGGCGGCTTGCGATGGTCCCAGATGCCGGGGGTTTCGTGGATTTCGCTGGCAAGCGTGCCGCCAAGCGCAACGTTCAGTTCCTGGATGCCGCGGCAGATGGCCAGCAATGGAATGCCCCGGTCGATCGCCCGCCGGATTAGCGGAAGCGACGTGGCGTCACGGGCCGGATCGAATGGCCCGTCGCTTTCGGCGGCTTCTTTTCCGTAGAGCGAGGGATGGACGTTTGTGGCGGAGCCTGAGACCAGTACGCCGTCGACCCGGTCGAGGATCGCGTCTGTATCGTTGCCTTCCTCGAAGGCCGGAATGATGAAGCTCATCACCTCCGCGACCTTGAGCGCTGCCTGGACATATTGGTTGGGCGTTGCATGCCAGACCGCTCCATCCAGTTCACGGATATCGGCAGGCAATGCGACGATCGGTTTCGGCATCGGTATCTCCGGAGGGCATGCGAACTGCTTTTCGTCGATGTGACGCCGGAAGGTGCCGCAAGTCAAGTTCCGGCTCCGCCACACGCATTTGCCTTGCACAAAGAATAAGCATTGCGCCATTGAAATCTTTTATGAATCTCGTTTGAGCAGAACACGACGAAAGTCTAAGAACGAAAGACTATCGGCGTTAAGGAATATCCGCGGCGGCGCTTGCAACCCACTGGCCAACATGTTTACTTCGATCCAGGACCGGGGGAGTGGGAACGGAAACCCTGCGGTTTGTCTCTATGGGAGGTATTTAATGGATCGTCGTTCATTCTTCAAAAAAGCAGCTGTGACGGGTGCCGGCGCCGCCGCCGCAACGGTGCTTGCCGCTCCGGCCATCGCGCAAACGAACCCGAAGATCACCTGGCGTCTGACGTCTTCGTTTCCGAAGTCGCTCGACACCATCTATGGCGGCGCGGAAGACATCGCCAAGCATGTCGCCGCCGCAACAGACGGTAATTTCACCATTCAGCCTTTTGCCGCAGGCGAAATCGTGCCCGGCCTGCAGGCCGCCGATGCCGTCAGCGCCGGAACGGTCGAGATGTGCCACACCTGCTCCTATTATTACGTGGGCAAGGATCCGACCTTCGCGATCGGCACCGCAATTCCGTTCGGCCTCAATGCCCGCCTGACGAACTCCTGGTTCTATGAAGGCAACGGCAACAAGCTGCTCAACGAGTTCTATGCCAAGCATGGCCTCTACGGCATGATCGCCGGCAATACCGGCGCCCAGATGGGCGGCTGGTTCCGCAAGGAAATCAACACCGTCGACGACTTCAAGGGCGTCAAGATGCGCATCGCCGGCCTGGCAGGCCGGGTTGTCGAGAAGCTCGGCGTCGTGCCTCAGCAGATCGCCGGCGGCGACATCTATCCGGCGCTCGAAAAGGGCACGATCGACGCGGCCGAATGGGTCGGTCCTTATGACGACCACAAGCTCGGCTTCTACAAAGTCGCAAAATTCTATTATTATCCGGCCTTCTGGGAAGGCGGTCCGGTCATTCACGCCTTCATGAACCTCGACAAGTGGAACTCGCTGCCGAAGGCCTATCAGGCGGCGCTGACCGATGCCTGCGCGTTTGCCAATACCAGCATGATGGCGAAATACGACGCCAAGAACCCGACAGCGATCAAGCAGATCGTTTCGCAGGGCACGACCCTGCGTCCGTTCAGCCAGGAAATCCTCGAGGCCTGCTACAACGCTTCTCAGGAAGTCTACAAGGACGTCTCGTCCAAGAACGCCGACTTCAAGAAGATCTACGACGACCAGGTGGCCTTCAAGAAGGAAGGTTATCTCTGGATGCAGCTGTCGGAGTATACCTTCGACACGTTCATGATGATCCAGCAGCGTAACGGCAAGCTCTGATCACCCGCATTGAGGCGTGGCTTCAACAGACCCCGGATCCACAAGGTCCGGGGTTTTTCTTTGCAAGGATTCCGTCGGACGCGGCAGGTTGTGTCCCCTCGACAACTACACCTGTTCCCCTATGATCGCGATGTTTGGGGGCTAAAGCAGCACGTTCCGTGGCCAGCCGGGGCATCGGTGAAGACGGGCTTCACCGACTTAGGCAAAAGCCTTGCCCTCGAACCGGAGGTAGTGCGATGTGGCGAAAACCACTGATCATTACATTGTTGGTTAGGAAAAATCGGACGAGCTGGTCAATCTCCGTCCGATTTCAGTTCTTAGCCTAGCAACAAAGGGAGGGCAGAGCGCCAACTCTGCCCTCCACTCCGAAATATAACCTCCCGTCAGCCCAGTGACAAGAGAAGCCACCCTTACGGATTGATCTTGGGCGGCTGACTGAGGTCGGGCGCTCCGGCCGGGGGCGGATTGGCAGCCGGCGGCGCCGGTTGCGCGGGCTGTCCGCCAGCGGGGGCCTGGGGCTGCTGCCCACCAAGATCAAGCGGCGGGAGACCCAGCGAAGGGGCCGCCGGCGCGCTGCCCGAAGGCGCCGTCTGAGACGAGCCTCCGAAGTCCAGCGGAGGGAGGCCCATGGATGGGGGCGAGCTTCCACTGCTGCCGGGATTGCCGAGGGGCGGCAGACCGAGTGGCGGGGGACTGGTACCGCCCTGGTTGCCGCCAAAGCCGGGGATCTCGATCTTGATGTCGTCCGGATTCACCCCCTGGTGGTCGGTCTTATAGACCATTACAAGGCCCGGAAAGGCGATGACGACCAGGATCATCAGGAACTGGATGACGATATAGGGGAAGACGCCCTTATAGATTTCGGTCGTCCTGACACCGGCCATGGACCTGCCCGTTACCTTGTCGACCCAAGCCCCTGCCGGCGCGATGGAGCGCAGGAAGAAGAGCGAGAAGCCGAACGGCGGCGTCAGGAAGGAGGTCTGAAGGTTGATGCCGAGAATGATGCCGAACCAGACGAGGTCGATCCCGAGCTTGTCCGCGACCGGGGCAAGCAGCGGAACCATGATGAAAGCGATTTCGAAGAAATCGAGGAAGCAGCCGAGGATGAAGACGATGATCGTCACCACGATGAGGAAGCCGTATTCGCCGCCCGGCAGAGCCAGCAGCAGTTCCTCGATCCAGACGTTGCCGTTGATGCCGTAGAAGGTCAGGCCGAAAACGCGGGCCCCGATCAGGATCATCATGACGAAGGCGGAAAGCTTCGTGGTGGCATCAAGCGCGCTCTTGATCGACGAAAAGGTCAGCCGTCCCTTCGCAAGAGCGAGGAGCAGAGCGCCCGTCGCCCCCATCGCGCCGCCTTCGGTGGGTGTTGCGATGCCGAGAAAGATGGTTCCGAGCACCAGGAATATCAGTGCAAGCGGAGGGATGAGAACAATGATCACCTGCTCGGCCAGCCGGGAGATGATCTTCTTTTCCACCCGGCTGTTTGTCAGGGCCACGACGTAAGCGACGATAACCGCGAATGCCAGCGCGGCTACCAGACGCCATTCCGGACTTTGAACGCCCGTGAACAGGACGTGGAGCCCGAGGTAATAGAGGCCTACCGATATCGCGATCATGACTAGGAGAGAGGTCACGCCGTTGCCCAGAGTGCGGGCCTCGAGCGGAAGGGCGGGCGCCCATTCCGGCTTCACCATGGAGACGACGAAGACGTAGACGCAGTAGCTCGCGACGATCAGCATCGCCGGATAGAGAGCGCCGACATACATGTCGCCGACCGAACGGCCGAGCTGGTCGGCCATGACGATCAGCACCAGGGACGGCGGCACGATCTGGGCTAGCGTTCCCGATGCCGCAATCGTGCCGGACACAAACGGACGATTGTAGCCGTAACGCAGCATGATAGGCAGGGAAATCAATCCCATCGCCATGACGGAGGCGGCCACGACGCCTGTGGTGGCGCCCAGCAGCGCGCCCACCAGGATGACCGCATAGGCGAGGCCGCCCCGGATCGGGCCGAAAAGCTGGCCGACGGTGTCCAGCAAGTCTTCCGCCATGCGGGACCGCTCGAGAATGATGCCCATGAAGGTGAAGAAGGGGATCGCCAGCAGGGTATCGTTGTACATGATCCCGTAGATGCGTTCCGGGTGGCTCTGTAGGAGCGGCCAGAAAAGCCGGATTTCCGGGGAAATATGCGAGAGTTCGACGCCTACGACAAAGTAGATGAGGCCGCCGGCGGCAAGCGTGAAGGCGACCGGATAACCCAGCAGCAGCATCAGCATTACGCTGGAGAACATCACCAGCGGCAGATTATGCGCAATAAAATCAATCATTTCAGACCTCGGAGG
The DNA here is from genome assembly GCF_004343065.1 of Neorhizobium sp. S3-V5DH. Lineage (NCBI taxonomy): Bacteria > Pseudomonadati > Pseudomonadota > Alphaproteobacteria > Hyphomicrobiales > Rhizobiaceae > Neorhizobium > Neorhizobium sp. S3-V5DH. The sequence continues at coordinate 109,081 of NZ_SMCL01000016.1, read as the reverse complement.
CGGCTGGCGGCATTTCGCCGGCGGTATCTTCGCGCGGATCTTCGATCCGGCCGGTCACAACGGCGAACCGCTTGATGATTTCCGAGAAGGCCTGAAGCAGAAGCAGGGCAAATCCCAGGAGAACGACAAGCTTGGCCGGCCAAATAGTGAGCCCGCCGGCGTTCGAGGATATTTCACCCGAGCGATACGAGAGCCAGAACCAGGGCCAGGCGAGCCAGGTCATCAACCCGGCAAACGGCACGAGAAAGATGGTGTGAAGCACGAGATCGATGATGTCGCGCGTTTTCTTCGACCAGGTCGCGGAAAAGATGTCGATGCGGACGTGCTCGTTTTTGAGCAGAGCATAAGCCGCAGCCAGCATGAAAACCGTGCCAAAAAGATACCACTGAACCTCTAGCCAGGCATTGGACGAGATGTCCATCGCCTTGCGGAGCACGGCGTTACCTGCGCTGATGAGAACAGCGGCCAGAAGTAGCCATGAAACCGATTTGCCGACGGCCGTCGTGACGGCGTCGATCAGTCGGCTGAGTGCAAGCAGTGCAGCCATTTTTCCCCTCCTCTCGGACCAATTTTGGATCGTTGTCCGGTCCTGAGATCTATAGATCAAGATATCGCGGAAAAGCCAATCGTCGGCGCCCGCAGGGCGCGAGCTGTATTCAGTGGCAACGCAAAAATCAATTGTCCAGGAGCCACAGAAGCCTGAAAACCACGGCTATCTCACTTGTTTCTCATGTTTGTCGCAACAAGGCGCGAAGACGCGCGACGCAAGCCCATGGCCGGACAAGAGGTGCCGAGCGTTCCCAATGCTGCGACTTTTATATTTCCGCGTCAGAATTTGTAGAGCACACCTGCCGGAAAGCGGTGTAGAATGTGATGCGAGCGGCGGGAACAATGAAATATTAAAGGGTTTTCCGCACGGTCCCTCGGACGCAAAGGGATGAGCCCGATGAGAGAGATCGAAGCGGAGAGGTTGTCGACGGATGTTTTCCTGTCGTTCGTCGCTTCGCTGTTTGGAAACCGTGGAACACTCTGGACGGGCGTGATCGTCCATGTCCTCTGGTGCCTGTTCGTCTTTTATTTCAACGGCTCCGAGCTCTTTCTCCTGTTTGCCGGCTGTTTCGTTGCGGTTTTTACCTACCGCATGTACTGGTTTTACCGGTTCGATCAGGTGGATAAGCAAACGCTCAAGCATGATGAGATCGTCAGCTGGGAACGTCAATACGTCATCGGCGCTTTTTTGACCGCTCTGCTTCTCGGCCTCGCCAGCGGTTATGCCCTGCTGGTCTTGCAGGACCCGTTCGTCAGCATCGCCTCGGTTGCGATCGCGCTGGGTTCGATGATGTCGGTAATCGGCCGCAACTACGGCTCGCGGGCCGCGGTCGATCTCCAGATGATCGGCTGCTGCGGGCCGATCCTGATCGCCTGCCTGTTCACCGGCGATCTCCATCTTTCGGCGCTGGCCATCCTGCTGGTCCCCTTCGCGCTGACGACGCGGTTCATGGCGAACGGCATCCGGGATTTTCTCTATCAGAACGTCATTTCCTCCCGGACCATGGCTGTCGTCGCCGGACGTTTCGACATCGCGCTCAACACCATCTCCCACGGGCTCGTCATGCTCGACCGGGAAGGGCGGATCCAGGTGGTCAACCGCCGCGCCCGCGACCTGCTCGGTCTCCACCTGCAGCGCGAACTGAAGGACCGGGACTTTGCCGCCGTGCTCTGCGAAGATGCGGGAAACGTACCGGCTGGCATCCTGCGGCAGCTCTATCGGCTTGCGGATGGCTCGCTCGAACGCGCGCTTCTGACATTCAAGGACGACCGCCATCTGGACTTCTCCGTCAGTCGGCGTTCCGATGGCGGGGTGGTGCTGATCTTCGAGGATGTCAGCGCGCGGATCGAAGCCGAGGAGAAGATGCGGCACATGCTGCAGTTCGACGCGCTGACCGGCCTTCCGAACCGCGCCCACTTCGCTGATCTTGCAGTGGAAAAAGTGCGCGATCGCGGGGAAGTACTTGCGGCGCTGGCGGTCTTCGACGTGGACGGTTTCAAGCACGTCAACGACATGCGCGGCCATGTGGTGGGTGATCGCCTGCTCGCCGCGATCGGGGCGCGGTTTGCAGCGCTCGAGACGGACGGTATCGTCACCGGCCGGCTGATCGGCGACGAATTCGTCCTCCTGTTGCTCGGCGCGGATGCCGGTGAACTGGAGCAGCGGATCCGGCAGATCCATGCGCACGCGCAGGGCGACTACAAGGTGGAAGGGCTCCGCCTGCCGGTAACCATGAATGGCGGCTGCGTCATCCTGACGTCCCGCGATTTCGACATGGAGAACTGGCAGATCAAGGCGGATCTCGCGGTCAACCATGCCAAAGCCGCCGGCAACGGTACGCTTGTCTTCTTCCGCCCGGAAATGGATGCGCAATACATCGACGAACAGAAGCTGCGGGGCGATCTCCGGCAGGCGATCCAGAACCGCGCCCTGCACGTGGTTTACCAGCCGCTGTACCTTCCGGACGGTTCGGGAATCGAATGCAGTGAGGCGCTGGTGCGCTGGCGCCATCCGGACCGCGGCGTGGTCGGGCCGAACGTGTTCATTCCGATGGCCGAGGACATGAACCTGATCTCCCAGATCACCTACCAGGTCATCGAGCAGGCCTGCCGCGACTGCGCGACCTGGCCGGAGGGGGTGGCGGTGTCCGTCAACCTGTCGATCCAGGACCTCGGCAACGACGATATCGTGACGTATGTGGCAGAGGTTCTCGACCGGTATGCGCTCTCGCCGTCACGGCTGCGCCTGGAGGTGACGGAAAGCTGCTTCATGGACGAGCCGGTGGCCGTCAGCGCCATTCTCAACCGGTTCCGGGCCACCGGCGTGACCATTGCGATCGATGATTTCGGCACCGGGTTTTCGAGCCTCAGCTATCTGGATACGCTGCCGGTGGATGTCGTGAAGATCGATCGGGCCTTCATCCGCAACATCGGCGAGGACGAACGCAAATTGAAGCTACTGCGCGGCATCGTCAATCTGTCGCGGGAGCTCGGCTTGAAGATCGTGGTCGAGGGCGTCGAGACGACGGAGCAGCTCGCGCTGATCAACCGTCACCGCTTTGCCGATCTGGTCCAAGGGTTCGTTTTCTCCATGCCGGTCGATTCTGCCCAGATTTCCGTCCTTGCTGCTGCGCCCAAGCCCGTAAAGCCTTCAACCGCTCGGCGCGGCGTCAGACAGACGCCGGTCCGCCGGCTGACGACCGCCGAGCGCTGATCCGCCTCTTGCGGCATTTTACCGCCTCCGCAAAGCTGGCGTACCCGGGAGCACTTAGGTGCCATTGCGCTTTCCCACGCCTTTGTGTAAGGCCTGAAGCAACGTCCGGCATGCTTTTCAAAAGGCATGATTCCGGGCAGGGACGAGGATTTTTCCGCACGCGGATGCTTTCATCTGCAAGGCCGTGTGCGGCTTGCTTCAAGGAGACGCGACTGATGGACAATCACCATAGCGGACCGGTGGAAACGGGCGCTTCCATGGACTATGCGGAACATGAAAAGACCTACAGCATGTTCCTCGCCGGCGCCAAATGGGGCTCGATGGTCCTCGTCGTGCTGTTGATTGCCATGGCCGCCGGCTTCTTCGGCGGCGTCGGCTTCCTCGGCAGCCTCATCCTGTTCGTCGTTCTCAACATCGCCGGCGCATTCCTGCTGCGCTGATCTTCACAAGCCGGCTTTTGCCCGTGGCCTGAGGAAGGACGGAGCATTCCGTTCTGTTGCGATACCGACTGGGAGGAGACAGTCTTTGGCAAAGATCATTCATGTAAGTCGCGAAGGCTCGGACGAACCGCGCGTGTCGGCGTCACCGGAGACGGTGAAACGCCTAGCTGGTCTTGGTTTCACCATCGTGGTCGAGAGCGGAGCGGGGATTGCCTCCGGTATCCCGGACGGTGATTTCGAGGCGGCAGGTGCACGCATCGGTGCGGCTTCGGATGCCGGTTCTGCCGACATCGTGCTTCGGGTCAACCGACCGACCGCTGCTGAAGCTGCCTCCTACAAATCCGGCGCGGTCGTCTTTGCGGTCATGGATCCTTACGGCAACGAAGCGGCGCTTGCCGCGATGGCCAAGGCCGGCCTGACGACCTTTGCCATGGAGCTGATGCCGCGCATCACCCGCGCACAATCGATGGACGTGCTGTCCTCCCAGGCAAACCTTGCCGGCTATCGCGCCGTCATCGACGCGTCCCACGAATATGGCCGCGCGATGCCGATGATGATGACGGCGGCCGGCACAGTGCCCGCCGCAAAGGTCTTCGTCATGGGGGCCGGTGTTGCCGGCCTGCAGGCGATCGCCACAGCCCGCCGTCTCGGTGCTGTGGTGTCGGCGACCGACGTTCGCCCGGCTGCAAAGGAACAGGTCGCCTCGCTCGGTGCCAAATTCATCGCCGTCGAGGATGAGGAATTCAAGGCGGCCGAAACGGCGGCCGGTTATGCCAAACCGATGTCGGAAGCCTATCAGGCGAAGCAGGCGGCACTCGTTGCCGAACACATCGCCAAGCAGGATATCGTCATTACCACGGCGTTGATCCCCGGCCGTCCGGCGCCGCAGCTCGTGACGCGTGCCATGCTATCCTCAATGAAGCCTGGTTCGGTTGCCGTCGACCTCGCCGTCGAGCGCGGCGGCAATATCGAAGGCTCGCAAAAGGGCAAGGTGGCAAGTGTCGAAGGCGTTACCGTGATCGGTTATGCCAATGTGGCCGGGCGCATCGCCGCCTCCGCCTCGGCGCTTTATGCCAAAAACCTCTTCGCCTTCATCGAGACCATGGTCGACAAGACCTCCAAGGAGTTCGCGGTCAATCCGGAGGACGAGCTGGTCAAGGCGACCATGCTGACCCATGCCGGCCATGTGGTGCATCCGAATTTCGCAGCGGCTGTCGCAGCTCTCGTCAGGGAGGCGCCGGCCGCGCCTGCCGCCATCGCTGAGCCGGTGCCGGCAAAAGCTGCCCGGCCGCGCAAAAAGGCCGTGGCGGAAAGTGCCGCGAAGGGGGAGGAGCTTTGATGGCCAACGAAATGATGAACAAGGCGCTCGAAGGGCTCGACCAGGCCGTCGCCGCGGTCAAGGCGGCAGCGGAAACGGCGCCGGATGCCGTGGCGCAGGCAGCCCATGGTGTATCGGGCGGGGCGATCGATCCCTTCGTCTTCCGGTTTGCGATCTTCGTGCTGTCGATCTTTGTCGGCTATTACGTTGTGTGGTCGGTGACGCCGGCGCTGCACACCCCGCTGATGGCCGTCACCAACGCCATTTCTTCGGTCATTGTCGTCGGCGCGCTTCTGGCGGTCGGCGTCGCAGCCAGCGGTTTTGCCACCGGCTTCGGCTTCATCGCGCTGGTGCTCGTCTCGGTGAACATCTTCGGCGGCTTCCTGGTGACCAGCCGAATGCTCGCCATGTACAAGAAAAAAGATCGCTGAGGGGTTCTGGAAACACATGTCGCAGAATTTCGCAGCCTTCCTTTACCTCGTTTCCGGCGTGCTGTTCATCATGGCACTGCGCGGACTTTCCCACCCGACCACCAGCCGCAAGGGCAATGTCTACGGCATGGTCGGCATGGGGATCGCCATCGCCACCACGCTGCTGCTCGCCACGCCGAGTTTCGGCGGCTTCATCCTGATCGTGCTGGCGCTCAGCATCGGCGGTGGGGCAGGTGCCTATATCGCCCGTACCATTCCAATGACGGCGATGCCGCAGCTCGTCGCGGGCTTCCACTCGCTGGTCGGTTTCGCCGCCGTCATGGTGGCCGCTGCCGCCCTTTATGCGCCGGCCTCCTTCGGCATCGGCGAGCCGGGCGCGATCCACGGCCAGGCACTTATCGAACTGGCGCTCGGTGCAGCGATCGGCGCGATCACCTTCACCGGATCGGTCATCGCATTCCTGAAGCTCGACGGGCGCATGTCCGGAAAGCCGATCATGCTGCCCTACCGGCACTTCATCAATGCCGGCCTGCTTCTTCTGGTCGTCATCTTCATGATCGGCCTGGTACAGACCGAAAGCCATGCGGATTTCTGGCTGATCGTCTTCCTGTCGCTGGCGCTCGGCGTGCTGATCATCGTGCCGATCGGCGGTGCAGACATGCCGGTCGTCGTGTCGATGCTGAACTCCTATTCCGGCTGGGCCGCCGCCGGCATCGGCTTCACGCTCGGCAACCTGGCGCTGATCATCACCGGTGCCCTGGTCGGCTCGTCAGGCGCGATCCTCTCATACATCATGTGCAAGGGCATGAACCGGTCCTTCATCTCGGTTATCCTCGGTGGCTTCGGCGGCGAGACGGCGGCAGCCGGCGGCGACGACGGCGTGCAGCGGACGGTGAAGCAGGGCTCCGCGGATGACGCCGCCTTCCTGATGCAGAACGCCGAGAAGGTGATCATCGTGCCGGGTTACGGTATGGCGGTCGCCCAGGCCCAGCATGCGCTGCGCGAATTGGCCGATACGCTGAAGAGCCACGGTGTCGAGGTCAAATACGCAATCCATCCGGTGGCCGGGCGCATGCCGGGGCACATGAACGTGCTGCTCGCGGAAGCCAACGTGCCCTATGACGAGGTCTTCGAGCTGGAAGACATCAATGCGGAGTTCGCGCAAGCGGACGTCGCCTATGTCATCGGCGCCAACGACGTCACCAATCCGGCTGCGCGCGACGACAAGTCCTCACCGATCTATGGGATGCCGATCCTCGACGTCGACAAGGCGAAGACCTGCCTCTTCGTCAAGCGCTCCCTCGGCTCGGGTTACGCCGGCATAGACAACACGCTGTTCTACAAAGATGGTACGATGATGTTGCTCGGCGATGCCAAGAAGATGACGGAAGATATCGTCAAGGCGATGAAGCACTGAGAAGAGCGAACAAATCGCAGCAAAGAGGCCCGGCAATGCCGGGCTTTTTTAATGTGCGGAAAGTGTTAGGATATACATTATTCAAAATGTCTATCCGGAGAGATGCCATGCAAGTTTCCAAGTGGGGCAATAGCCTGGCGGTTCGGTTGCCCGCGACAGTGGTCGAAGCTCTCGAGCTGAAGGAAGGCGACGAGATCCAGATACGGGCGGTTGATGCAAGGGAGTTCGAGGTGGCGCGCAAGCCCACGCGCGAGGAACTTCTTCAGCGGTTGAGAAAATTCCGGGGTCGTCTACCCGAGGACTTCGTGTTCGATCGGAACGAGGCGAATGCCCGGTAATTTCTATGATACCAATATCCTGCTCCATCTTGCTTCAGGTGACGCCACGAAGGCTGCGGCAGCCGAGCGCGTGGTCGATTTGGGTGGGGCGATCAGCATCCAGGTGCTGAACGAATTCGTTCACGTCGCACGGCGCAAGATGGGATTTTCCTGGGAGGATGTTTACTCCTTTATCACGACAATCCGCGCCCTTTTGACGGTCGTGCCCTTAACTATCGACATCCATGACAAAGGCCTTCAATTGGCCGAGCGATATAATTTTTCGATCTATGATGCGATGATCGTTGCCGCAGCGCTTTCCAGCGACTGTGATACCTTGTTTTCCGAAGATCTCCAGGAGGGGATGCAGATCGAAGGTCTTTCGATCGTCAATCCGCTGCAGAACACTTGATGACCATCCCCACCTCTCACCCGTTCGATTTCGATCCGACCTACGGCCTGGGGCTCAAGGAGTTGCGGGCGATTGCGCCGCCGGAGGCGCCGGAGGGTTTCGATGAGTTCTGGGAGCGCCGCTATCGCCGGGCGCTGGGTGTGGATCCGCGGCCAAAACTCCAGAAAAGCAAACTTGCCCATCCGAAATGGCATGTCTTCGACCTTACCTATATGTCGAGCGGCGCCTTTCCGATCGGGGGCTGGCTTCTCCTTCCGCGTCGGGGCGAAGTGCGGCGCGGTCTGGTCGTCGGGCATGGTTACGGCGGGCGCGATGCACCGGATTTCGACATGCCGGTGGACGAAACTGCGCTGCTTTTCCCATGCTTCCGGGGCATGTCGCGGAGCGCCCGGCCGCCGATCTCCTCTGATTCCAGCTGGCACGTGCTGCATGATATCGACAAGCCGGAACGCTACATCATCGGCGACTGCGTCGACGATCTGTGGATCGCGGTCAGCACGCTGCTCCTTCTCTACCCCTGGCTTGCCGGCCGGATCGGCTATAGCGGCGTCAGCTTCGGCGGCGGCATCGGCGGGCTCGGCATTGCCTATGACAGCCGCATCTGCCGCGGGCATCTGTCGCTGCCGACCTTCGGACATCAGGAACTGAGACTGAGGCTGCCGAGCATCGGCAGCGCCGCGGCGGTGCAGGCGTACCAGCAGAAATACGGCAATGCGCTTCCCACGTTGCGCCTGCACGATTCGGCGGTGGCGGCGGGACGCATTACCGTGCCGATGCTGATGAGCGTCGCGCTTTTCGATCCTGCCGTGGCGCCGCCCTGCCAGTTCGCGATCGCCAATGCGCTGCCGCAGCCCCCGGCGCCTTCAAAATTTAATGAAATCTTCATCCTCGACGCCGGGCATTTCGATTATCCTGGTCAGGAGGCGCAACACGCTATCCTCAACGAAAAGGTCAGGTCTTTCTTCGGAGCGTCATGAACCGCGAATATCATCGCTGGTACAGCCCCAGGCTTCACCGGGACATGGAACTCCTGGTGTTCGGCCATGCCGGTGCCAAGGTGCTGATGTTTCCGACGCGGGACGGGCGCTTCTTCGAATATGAAGAGCTCGGCGTCGTCGCGAGCCTCAGCGACAAGATCACTGCCGGCCATCTGCAGCTCTATTGCGTTGACGGGCTGGCAAGGGAGACATTCTACGCCTCGCATTGGCATCCGGCCGATCGCCTGCGCCGCCACGAAGCCTTCGAGGCCTATATCCTCGACGAGGTCCTGCCGCTGATGGCGAGGAACCCGCACGACTGCACCATCGCGCAGGGCTGCAGTCTTGGCGCCTTTCAAGCGGCAAACCTGGTCTTCCGGCACCCGCATCTTTTCCGCAAGCTGGCCGCTTTTTCGGGCCGCTACGATCTCACGCTGAAGGTCGAGTCCTTCGGCGATCTCTTGGACGGCTATTACGACGATAGCGTCTATTTCCACACGCCGTCGCATTTTCTTCCCGGTCTTTCAGGCGATTGGCGGCTCGACAGGTTGAGACAGGTGGAGATTGTCTTGACCATCGGCAATGCCGATCCCTTCCTCGACAACAACCGGCACCTGAGCCAGGTGCTCGCCGAAAAGGGCGTCGGGCACCAGATGCATGTCTGGGATGGACGTGCCCACCGGGCCGGCGCCTGGCGAAGGATGGCCGCTCTCTATATTTGAGCGGTTCTCAGCGCTGCATGGATGTCAGCTGGCGAGGCGCGGCGTACTGACGATCTTCAGGAACAGGGTGTTCATTGCCTTCTCGATGCCTTCGGAGGGGCTCACTTCGAAGAAATAGCCGGGGGAAGCACACTCCTCCATGCGGGTGCCTATCTCGTGCTGGAAAGGCTTGATCCAGTTCTTGTACCAGTCATTTGTTGGCAGCGGCAGGTAGGTCGTATAGAGAACGGCAATCTTGTAACCCTTCTTCTTCAGCACGTCGCAGGCCCTTATATCGATCGGCTCCTGACAGCGGGTTCCCGTGGTCTTCTTCGTGCAACCCGCGCCCTTGGCGCTGTCGTTCACACCATCGGAAACGAAGAACACGATCTTCTCGGGGCTCCCGGCAGAGAGGCCGGTCCCCGCCGGTCCCATCTGAGCTCCCATGTTCTTCAGCGCCCGGTCAAAATCGGTCTGCTGGTCATTGTCGTATCCCTGATAGGGAATGGACATCAGGTCGATCAACGCCGCCTTCTCCTTGGCTTTGACCAGGTCCGAACTGATGGAGCTGATTTCCAGAAGCTTTGTGTCCTCGGCCTTTTGGCCGAATGTATAGACTGCCATTCGGTACTGATTAGAAGCCTTGCGCACCGCCATCGCAGTATCCATCAAGGCTGCCGTGGCTTTGGCCACGACGTTGATGCGGATGGTGACGCCCAACTTCTTTGCAAGATTGTAGTAGCTGTTCTTGTCCTCGACGTCGTTCTTGACGATGTGGCAGGCAAAGGCGCATTGATCGGGAGTATTTGCCACCATCCTATTGATATCCGCGGTCGTGGCGCCCACGCCCATGGATGGCGTATTGTCGAGCAGCAGATAGAAATCGCGGAAGGTCTCGGTCTGGAAGACCGCCGTGGCCTGACCCGCGACCGTGATCTCACTCTTGTTGATGACTTTGAGCAGTGTGGTGGGAAGGGAAGCCGAATAGGTGAAGACGGCCTTGAGCTGATTGTCCTCGCGGACCACCGTGGCCTTGATGTCATTGAGGGTGAATCCACCGCTTCTTGCGAGCTGCGCGCGGAAGATGTTCTCGGCATCCTTGATGGCGGCTTCGATGGAGCCGTTGCCTGTCATCTTCATCGCTTCCGATACGCCGATCGAACTTTCCGCGACGGCGCCGAGCGCCGCCGCGTCGGCGGCGTCCTGAAGTTGCTGCTTGATCGTCAAGGCGTCTGCGAAATCGATCGACAAGCCTGCAACGCCGATAAGCGGCACGAGCATCAGAGCGCTCATGAGGCCAAAGTTGCCGGATCTGTCCCTCAGTAGTTTGCCAAGCATTCCACGCCCCTCGATTTTGAGGGGTCCAGAATATCGTGTAAGCGTAACGCCTTTATTAGAATTTATAGTTTACGCATATTAGAGATAAGCGGGGATGGAGCCGGAGATATTGCGGGCGCACGTCTTTGAGGCACCGGTTGCCCCGGTGCGATCAGTCCGCTTCATCGAGCTTGCTGCGTTGTCGATGTCAGCTCGTCGCACGGGTGCGCGCGGCACCATCCTGGGCCGGCTTGTAGTTGGGATCCAGACGGATGGCATGCGAATAGGACTTATAGGCCCGTGCCTTGTCGCCGCGGCGCTCATAGACCAATGCCTGGTTCGCCCATGATTCGGCGAGCTTGTCGTTAAGCTCGATGGCATGGTTGAAGTCGGCAAACGCGTTGTCGTCGTCGTTCAGGGCCACGTAGGAAATGCCGCGCCCGTTATAGGGTTCGGCCGAATTCGGCGAGAGCGAGATCGCCTTGGCAAAGTCCTCGATCGCCTGGGCATGCTGGCCGCGAAGCTGATAGATCAGGCCGCGATTGTGGTAGGCGCGGCCGTCGGTGGTGTCCAGCTCGATCGCCTTGGAGAAATCGTTGAAGGCTTCGTTGGTGCGGCCCGCCTGCCGGTAGATATTGCCGCGGCCGATATAGGCGACGTCGTAGTTCGGATTGATCTGCAGCGCCCGATTATAGTCGTTGGCGGCTTCCACCGGCTTGCCCATGTTGCGATAGACGAGCGCCCGGTTGGCATAGGCCTGGTAGAATTGCGGATTGAGCTGGAGGGCGCGGTTGAAATCGTTGAGCGCCTTCGAGAATTCGCCGGCCCGCCCGTAGGCCGTTCCACGCACGTTGTAGGCTTCCGGATCGTTCGGGCTGGCGTTGATGACGGTGGACAGGGACGCAATGTTTTCCTGGCTGCCCTGCGCGCGATCCACGGTGATCATGTCCGAGGTGGTATTGGTCGTCGAGCAGCCGGCCAGCGCAAGCGTCAGAAGGGTGGCGGAAAGTGCGGTCTTGCCGCGAATACTTGAAAAGATGGTCAAAGGGCCGGAAATTCGAGTTCCACGATTGAGAACGGCAGTTTTGGCGGCCATCAGACGCTTTTCCTCTTATCGGGCGAAAGGGTAGTTTCCTGCATGCCTTACCCCATTCCGGGCCTGAACATGCAGTCGGTTCAAGACCAAATCAAAAGAGCGGCGGCGCCCATGTCGCCACCGCCCTACAAGCATTAGAAAACGTCGAAATAACGGCCGATCAACGGCTCGGGCGCGGTGCAGCGATCAGGCCTTCACGCTGAGCGCGCTTGCGGGCAAGCTTGCGAACGCGACGAACGGCTTCGGCCTTTTCACGAGCCCGCTTCTGCGAGGGCTTTTCGTAATAGTCGCGCATCTTCATTTCACGGAAAATGCCTTCGCGCTGCATCTTTTTCTTGAGAGCGCGGAGCGCCTGGTCGACGTTGTTGTCGCGGACTAGTACCTGCACGTGAATCCCGTTCCTTTGGTTGTTGCTCGCCGAGATCGGTACGATTCGAGGCGAAAAAATAACGTCCGCCCGGCGTGAGCCTGAGCGATTGGTGAAGGCAGATATCAGAAGAGTCTGCGGAAGTCCAGATGGTCGATATCCTTTATCGATCAAAATCGATTTTGGGAGAGCGGCGCGTCCGGATGTACCGTTCCGGCCGCAAGTGCAAGGTATCACGGGAGGCGCAGAACGCGACCAATCGTCTCGCTCCCCGCTTTGTCGAAACAATCCTCGAATGCGTCGCAAAAGAGCCATTGCGACGGATATTGATTTGCGATGGGTATGGCTCTACCCAGAATGGCCGGTTTGTCGATCCCAGGAGTTTGAGGCGAGATGCGCAAATATTCGATTTTCGCCGTAGCCCGCGAGGCCTTGCGCGCCCACAAGGGCTGGGAGGCTCAGTGGAGCTCTCCGGAGCCCCGGTCAAGCTATGACGTCGTCATCGTCGGTGCAGGCGGGCATGGACTTGGTGCCGCCTATTATCTCGCCAAGGAGCACGGCATCACCAATGTCGCGGTGATCGAAAAGGGCTGGCTCGGGGGTGGCAATACCGGCCGTAACACGACCATCATCCGCTCCAACTATCTCTACGAAGAGAGCATGGACATCTATGAGCATTCCCTGAAGCTGTGGGAAGGCTTGAGCCAGGATCTCAACTACAACGTCATGTATTCGCCGCGCGGCGTGATGATGCTGTCGCACAATGTCCATGACCAGCAGTCGTTCAAGCGGCACATCAATGCCCACAGGCTTTACGGTATCGACAACGAATGGCTGACGCCGGAGCAGGCCAAGGCTTACTGCCCGCCGCTCGATATTTCCAAGACGGCGCGCTATCCGATCAATGGTGCGACCCTGCAGCGGCGCGGCGGCACGGCGCGCCACGATGCCGTCGCCTGGGGTTATGCGCGGGCGGCGTCCGACCGCGGCGTCCACATCATCCAGAACTGTGAGGTGACCGGCATCCGCCGCGGGCCGAACGGCGAGGTGCAGGGCGTGGAAACGACGCGCGGCTTCATCGGTGCGAAGAAGATCGGCGTCTCGGCCGCCGGCCACTCCTCGGTGGTCATGGAAATGGCAGGCGTGCGCGTGCCGCTCCATTCCACGCCGCTGCAGGCGCTGGTTTCCGAACCGCTGAAGCCGATCTTTCCCTGTGTCGTGATGTCGAACACGGTGCATGCCTATATCTCGCAGTCCGATAAGGGCGAGCTTGTGATCGGCGCCGGCACCGACCAGTACAATTCCTATTCCCAGACCGGCGGCCTGCAGATCATCACCCATACGCTCGATGCGATCTGCGAGCTTTTCCCGATTTTCCGCCGCGTGAAAATGATGCGCCAGTGGGGCGGCATAACCGACAACACGCCCGACCGTTCGCCGATCCAGGGCGTGACGCCGGTGCCGGGCCTATTCGTCAATTGCGGCTGGGGCACGGGCGGCTTCAAGGCGACGCCGGGTTCGGCCAACCTCTTAGCGCATCTGATCGCCAAGGGTGAGCCGCACCGTCTGGCGGCAGGGCTGACGCTCGACCGGTTCCGCACCGGCCGGCTGATCGACGAAGCGGCTGCTGCTGCGGTGGCGCATTGATGAGGAGCGGGATGTTTTGCCTTTCGGACCGAAACCTGCCCCTCACCCTAACCACATGGCGGTTGCATAGGGAAAAAGACAGTGCGGCATATCGATCTCCCCCCTTGAGGGGGAGATGCCCGGCAGGGCAGAGGGGGGTAAGCCTCTCGGCATATTCTTCCGACACTGTATTTGCTGCACCGTCGCTACCCCCCTCTATCACCTTCGGTGACATCTCCCCCTCAAGGGGGGAGATCAGCGGGAGTGTGTCTCGCTCGCCTACATCCTTCCAACGCCGGAGCCCCGCATGCTTCTGATCCATTGTCCCTATTGCGAGGAAGATCGCTCGGAACTCGAATTCCGCTGGGCCGGCGAGGCGCATATCGCCCGGCCGGAAAACATCGCGGCGATCACGGATGAAGAATTCGCGGAATATTTCTTCCTGCGCAACAACGAAAAAGGCCTCACCTATGAGCGCTGGCGGCATATCCATGGCTGCGGCCGCTTCTTCAATGCGGCGCGCGATACGGTGAGCGACAAGTTCCTGATGACCTATAAGGCCGGCCTGCCAAAACAGCCGATCCCGACGGCGGAACAAGCCGCAGCGATCGCAGAGGAAAAGACGGTGGAGACCTGGGAAGCGACGGAAGGAGACGCCCGATGAGCGCGTCTTCGAAAGATCTCGGCGCCTTCCGCATCAGGGGCGCCGGCCGGCACACGCCGGCCAGGACCGCGCGCTTCACCTTCGACGGCAAGAGCTACACCGCCATGGAGGGCGACACGGTTGCCTCCGCGCTTCTGGCGCATGGCGTGCATCTGGTCGGCCGCTCGTTCAAATACCACCGGCCGCGCGGCATTCTCTCTGCCGGTCCGGAAGAGCCGAACGCGCTCCTCGACGTTTCCCGGGATGCAGGCCGCCGCCAGCCGAACGTTCGGGCGACCGTGCAGGAAGTGTTCGATGGCGTGAAGATCGCCTCTCAGAACCGCTGGCCGTCGCTGAAATACGATATCGGCGCCTTCAACGACCTGCTGTCGCCCTTCTTCGCCGCCGGCTTCTATTACAAGACCTTTATGTGGCCGAAGGAAGCCTGGCACAAACTCTACGAGCCCTTCATCCGCCGGGCCGCAGGCCTCGGCGAGGCGCCGAAGGAAGAAGATCCGGATCACTATGCCAACCGCTATGCCCATTGCGACGTGCTGATCGCGGGTGCAGGCGTGGCCGGTTTGACCGCGGCCCTTTCGGCCGCCGCAACGGGTGCCAGCGTCTTCCTCGTCGACGAACAGCCGGAAGTCGGCGGTGCGCTGCATTTCGATGCGGCGGCCACCATCGACGGGATGAATGGTTACGAGTGGGCGCAAAAGACGGCGGCCAAGCTGAAGGCCATGCCGAATGTGACGGTGCTGACCCGCACGACCGTGTTCGGTTACTACAACCACGGTTTTGTCGGCCTTGTGGAGCGGGTGACCGACCACGTGGCCCGGCCGGGCAGGGATCTTCCCCGCGAGCGGCTGTGGCAGGTGCGGGCGAAACGCGTGGTGCTGGCGACGGGCTCGATCGAACGGCACATGGTTTTTGCCAACAACGACCGGCCGGGCATCATGCTGGCGTCCGCGGCGCGGACCTTCCTCAACCATCACGGCGTGGCGGTCGGCAAAAAGGTCGGCGTCTACACGGCACACGATTCGGCTTATGAAGCCGCTTTCGACCTCAAGCGGGCCGGCGTCTCGATCGCCGCGATCGTCGATTGCCGCAACCATCCGGGCGATGCGGTTTTGGCGGAGGCACGCGCGCTCGGCATCGACGTGCTGACGGGGCATTCCGTCGTCAACACATCCGGACGGCTGCGGGTCTCGTCCATGAGCGTCGTGCGCAACGGCGGCTCGAATGCCCGCAAGGTCGCGGTCGATTCGCTGATCGTCTCGGCAGGCTGGACGCCGTCCGTCCATCTCTTCTCCCAGTCGCGCGGAAAGCTGCGCTTCGACGAGCAGAACCAACGTTTCCTGCCGGATATCTATGCGCAGGATTGTGTCTCGGTAGGCGCCTGCAGCGGCACCGACAATCTTTCCGACCTGATCGACGAGGCGATTGCAGCCGGCGGCGGCGCGCTGGCGCTTTCCGGCGAAAACCGGTTCGAATGGACCGGCGGCATGATCGGTGCAGCGGAAGGTGCAGGGCCGGATCAAGTGGTCAAGGCTTTCGTGGATTTCCAGCATGACGTGACCGCCAAGGACATCCGCCTTGCGGTTCGCGAAGGCATGCATTCGATCGAGCACATCAAGCGTTTCACCACCAACGGCATGGCCTCCGATCAGGGCAAGCTTTCCAACATGCACGGCCTGGCGATTGCTGCCGAAATGCTGGGACGACCAATCCCGAAGGTCGGGCTCACCACCTTCCGTGCGCCCTATACGCCGGTCACATACGGCACGCTGGTCGGGCATTCACGCGGCGATCTTTTCGACCCGGCGCGCAAGACGCCGATGCACGTCCTGGAAGCGGCTGAAGGCGCCGAGTTCGAGGATGTCGGCAACTGGAAGCGGGCCTGGTATTTTCCGAAGCGCGGCGAAGACATGCATGCTGCCGTCAACCGCGAATGCCGGACCGTGCGCGAAGCGGCGGGCGTGTTCGACGCGTCGACGCTCGGCAAGATCGAGGTTGTCGGTCCGGATGCGGCGCAGTTCCTCAACCTGCTCTACACCAATGCGTGGGACACGCTGAAACCCGGCAAGTGCCGTTACGGCATCATGACTCGCGAGGACGGCTTCGTTTACGACGACGGCGTCGTGGGACGTCTTGCAGAAGACCGCTTCCATGTGACCACCACGACCGGCGGCGCGCCACGGGTGCTGCACCACATGGAAGATTATCTGCAGACCGAATTCCCGCATCTGAAGGTCTGGCTGACGTCGACCACCGAGCAATGGGCCGTGATCGCGGTGCAGGGACCGAAGGCGCGTGAAATCATCCAGCCTTTCGTCGAAGGGCTCGATATTTCGAACGAGGCTTTCCCGCATATGAGCGTTGCCGAGTGCAAAGTCATGGGGGTTCCGGCGCGATTGTTCCGCATGTCGTTTACCGGCGAGCTGGGCTTCGAAGTGAACGTTCCGGCCGATTACGGCCCGGCGGTATGGAAGGCCATCTGGGAACGGGCGGAGGGCATGGGCGCCTGCCTTTACGGCACGGAAACCATGCACGTGCTGCGCGCCGAGAAGGGCTATATAATCGTCGGCCAGGACACGGACGGAACCGTCACGCCGGACGATGCAGGGCTCGGCTGGGCAGTCTCCAAGAAGAAGGCGGATTTCGTCGGCATCCGCGGCCTGAAGAGGCCGGACTTGATCCGCGATGGCCGCAAACAGCTTGTCGGGCTTGTCACCAACAGGCCAAGCGATGTGCTGGAAGAGGGCGCTCAGATCGTCGCCGACCCGAACCAGCCAAAGCCGATGACCATGCTCGGCCATGTAACGTCGTCCTATTGGTCCGAGAATTGCGGCCGTTCCATCGCGATGGCGCTGGTGGCGGACGGCCGGGCGAGGATCGGTCAGACACTCTACGTGCCGATGAGCGACAGGACAATTGCCGTGGAAGTCACCGACATGGTGTTCTTCGACAAGGAAGGGGGCCGCATCCATGGCTGATCTTGCATCTCGCAGCCTGCCTCTCGCAGGCTTTCATGGCGGCTCCGCCACCGTTCGTCTCGAAGCAGCGCCGCCTGCCGAGCGGTTATCGTTGAGAGTGAGGCCGGAGGATCTGGCGGCACTCTCCGGCGCACTCGGCCTTGATTTGCCGACGAAGCCGAAAACTTCCGTTTCGGCCAACGGGCGCACGGCGCTCTGGCTCGGCCCGGATGAATGGCTGGTGATCGGCGACGTGAATGGCGGTCTGATGCAGGCTGCGGCAAATTCCGCAACGCTGCATTCGGCTGTCGATGTCTCTCACCGCAACACGGCGATCCTCGTGTCAGGTCCGGGTGCGGCCAATGCGATCAATGCCGGTTGCCCGCAGGATCTCTCGCTGAAGGCGTTCCCTCTCGGTGCATGTTCACGCACCATTTTCGGCAAGGTGGAGATCGTGTTGCTGAGGACCGCGGAGGATGCCTTTCGCGTCGAAGTATGGCGGTCGTTTTCCGACTATGCTTTCGGACTACTGTCGGAAGGCGCGCGGGACGCGTCGGTTTAAAATCGGACGGAGTGACTTTCTCCGAGCGGCGCGGTTCTTCATGCGGGAGAATTCGTGGATGCCGTTTGCTACCTGACTATCGTGGTAGGCGAAACAGTCTCGAACAACCTCGGAAACGATCCGAGCTGGACGCTCTTGCACGAGATCTTCGTGAACGAAATACAGGCTTGCAGGACACCGCTGTCCGGGCTGATGGACCAGACGATTTTCGGCGGATAGGTGTTCCGGCGCACCACCGGTATCCAGCCGCCGGACCAACCTGGAACCATATCGGTCGATGCAGTGGATCGACGCAAACACTCAAGCTTCGTGACAATCGTTTTCACGTTGACATAATAAACGCACCACCAGGTTATGTTTTGCTGGGTATCGACGGCAAGGCCATGAAGCGACCAGACGCCGTTTGAAAGCCCGGCGGTTGCTGCACGGAACTCGTATCTGTCGCCCGGCTCGGCAAGAGCCTGCGTGCGGATTAGGAGTGTAAGTGCGAGTGCGAATGGCACTATCGTACCCATGACTGCCTCGTGGTCGGTCAGTCATCGGATATTAACCTCTCGTCGCGCGAACGCATCGCCATCTTTTGACGTAGGCCCGACCCATGCCGGTCCTCCAACTTCCAAGCGGAATTGCGGGAACCGCGACGGGCATATGCTCAATTTAGAGCGATAGCCGGACTTGACTTGCAGTGCAGGAACCGCACTCTCTGGCGTCAAAACGGGAGGGGTTGATGGGCGAATATCAGTTGATGGCGATTGCGGTCGCGCTGGCCGTGATCGGCGGCGGGGTCGCGGCAAAACTGGCAAAGATCGAGATCTGGAAGGGTATCGTTGTCGCGGCCGTGGCAGCGCTCGCCGCAATCGTGGCGTTCTTCGTGCCAGGTTTCGACAGAAGCCTTGCCATGCCGCTCGCAGGCCTCGTCGGTGCGGGCGTATCGGGCGCTGTGCTCGGCCTTTCGGCGTCCACCACGGCCAACATCCTGATCGGCACAGCCGTGCCGCCGATGCTTGTTTTCGTGATCATGGAGATGAGTGCTTAAATCGCGGCGAAATCACTCGCCCGGATGGCGGTTCTTGTGCTTCCGGTCGAGGTCCCATTCGTGCAGGCGCACGGCTATATAGGCGATCAAGACGATGATTGCCGGCAAAACCACGGAATAGAAAAACCAGAAGTCCATCAGGCAAGTCTCCTGAGTGCTCGTCTTGCCAGATAATGTAATAGAATGGCGCTCAAAAGCCAACCGGCAAGGCTAACCACCATTCTAGCGCCGGAAATTGTATTGAACGCGGCGAGGTTATAGACATAGCCTGCCAGCGGTGTTGCTATGCCCACGGTAAAGCAAGCAGTCGAGGCGCGATCGAGCGCATTCGCGAGAAGTTTCGTCTGCTCGATCTCGGCAGGATTGGGAACTCCCATATCGCTTAAACGCCTTCCGGGCGGTCCTTGGGGTCGAACTGGACGATGGTGGTCCAGATGGCGGTCAGCGCCGGCTTCAGCTCGTTTTCTATCTCGACCGACACGTCATAGGTGATCATCAGCATGCCGCCGCCCCGAAAGCGGGCCTCCGACAGCTTGAAATGTCCGCGGACGCGGGCGCCGGACTTCACCGGCGACATGAAGCGGATGCGGTCGAAACCGTAATTGATGCCCATGGTCTGCTCGCGGATCTTGGGCACGCAGTCGTAGTTCATGGCCGAGAGCAAGGAGAGCGTCAGAAAGCCATGGGCGATCGTGCCGCCGAAGGGGCTTCCGGCTGCGGCGCGTTCCGGATCGACATGGATGAACTGGTGGTCATGAGTCGCATCGGCAAAGAGGTTGATCATCGTCTGGTCGACGGTCATCCATTCGGATACGCCGAGTTCGGTGCCAACCAGGCCGCCGACTTCGGCGAGCGAAACTTCACGCATGCAACCTCACTGATTTCAGTATTGGTTAGAAGACTTTACAGGATTTGATCCGCTTGGCGAGCGGAAGATTTTGCGTCGCATCATTCCTCGATGCAGAAGCGGACGGAGCGGGCCGGCAGGACCTGATTCCAGAGCTCGCCAGAGGCGAGATGCTTCCAGCCCCAACCGGGCAGGGCGAAGCTCATCTGCTCGTGACCGCGATTGAGAAGCATGGCCAAGCGGACTTTTTTTCCGGTCTCTCGGTCGAGCGTCGCCAGGATAGCGCCGAGGACGGGATTGTCGGGACTGTCCCAGTCGCCGGCCTCCATCGGCTGGCCGCTGGCCGCAAGCCATTCGATATCGCCATTGCCGGCGAAGAAGCCGGTCTCGGAAAAGACGGAGAAGCGCTTGCGGATGACGGCAAGGGTGGCGGTGTGCTCGACGAGATGTTCGTCGATCGCTTTCCAGTCGAGCCAGGTGATCTCGTTGTCCTGGGCATAGGCATTGTTGTTGCCGCGCTGGCTGCGGCCGACCTCGTCACCCATGGTGAGCATGACCCAGCCGCGGCTGACAAACAATGTCGAGAGGAGAGCGGCGACATCCCGGCGGCGGTTTTCGAGGATCGCCGGATCATCCGTCTCTCCCTCGACACCGTTGTTCCAGGAAAAATTGTCGTTGTGGCCGTCGCGGTTTTCCTCGCCATTCGCTTCGTTGTGCTTCTTCTCGTGGGAGACAAGGTCCATCAGCGTGAAGCCGTCATGGGCGGCGAGGAAATTGACGCTGCGGGTGGCATGATGGCCGTGACGGCCGAAGATGTCGGAGGAGCCGGCAAGCCGGGTGGCGAGCGCGCCGGTGGTCCAGCGTTCGCCGCGCCAGTAGCGGCGGATATCGTCGCGGGCGCGGTCGTTCCATTCGAGGAAAGGCTCGGGAAAATTACCGAGCTGGTAGCCGCCGGGGCCGATATCCCATGGTTCTGCGATCAGAATGCGGTCCTTCAGCGCCTCGTCAGCAAGCATGGCCTTCAGCGTCTCACTCTGCGGATCGAAGCCTGAAGCGGTGCGGCCGATGACCGGGGCAAGGTCGAAGCGGAAGCCGTCGACGCCTGCATGGATAACGAAATGGCGAAGCGTGTCGATGATCAGCCGGCGAACATGGGGTTGATCGCAGGCGACGGTGTTGCCGGTGCCGGTGTCATTGACGAGATGACCCGGCTCGCCCGGCACGTGCCGGTAATAGGAGAGGTTGTCGAGGCCGCGCATGGAGAGGGTCGCGCCATGACGGTCGCTTTCTCCGGTGTGGTTGAAGACGAGGTCGAGGATGACGCCGATGCCTGCCTGATGCAGCGCCGAGACGGTGTCGCGCAACTCCTTGACGCCGCCGGGGCAAAGGCGCGGGTCGAGCGCCATGAAGGCGATCGGGTTGTAACCCCAGCCGTTGGTGAGCTTCAGCGGCGGCAAGTGGCGCTCATCGATCCAGGCGGTGATCGGCATCAGCTCGATTGCATCGACGCCGAGTTTCTTAAGATGGGTGATGATGGAGGGATGGGCGAGTGCCGCGACCGTACCGCGGATCGCTTCGGGTATGTCGGGGTGGAGGATGGTGAAGGGCTTTACCGCCACCTCGTAGATGAAGCCGCCGGTCGGCAGCAGCGGCTTGCGGATTTTTGCCAGCGGGTCGCTGGTCACGATCGCCTTCGGCACCAGGCCGGCGGTATCGACGCCGAATACCGAAAGCTTCGTATCGTGCCGGAAGGGCCGGTCCAGTTCGCGGGCGTATGGGTCGATCAGAAGCTTCGACGGGTCGAACCACAGGCCCTTTTCCGGATCATAGATGCCCCAGGCGCGATAAGCGTAGCGCTGTCCGGCAGCAATGCCTCGAATCGATGCGCGATGGATGTCGTCGCGGCCGCGCACCAGCCGGTGGCGCGCGGTCTCCTTATTGCCATCTGTATCGAAAAGGCAAAGCTCTATCCGCTCGGCATGATGGGACCAGATTGCGAAGTCAGCGCCGTCTGGCGTGAGGGTTACGCCGAGTTTGGGGTCGGAGGGTTTGGGCAACGGAATCACCCCCCTCCGCCCTGCCGGGCATCTCCCCCACAAGGGGGGAGATCGGCAGGAGGCGCGACCGGTCGTCCCTCTTCAATGAGGAGGATGGCCGAAACGGAAACGTTCAAGAGAGGCGAGACGCTGCAACATCCGATCTCCCCCCTTGTGGGGGAGATGCCCGGCAGGGCAGAGGGGGGTGCCAGCATCATCGCCTCCGGTCTTGCGCGCTCAAGCAATCACGTAATCACCGTCGGTTTGTCCCGGCCGGTGCGCTTCTTCAACTCGGAAATCTGGTCGGCGATGGCGATGAGGTCGGAGAGTGCTTCCTGCGTTTCGATTCCGTGGCGGGAGGGATCGGGTTCGTAGCGCTCGACATAAACGCGGATCGTGGCGCCGGAGGTGCCGGTGCCGGAGAGGCGGAAGACGACGCGGGAACCGCCTTCGAAGAGGATGCGGATGCCCTGGTTCTTCGAGACCGAGCCGTCGATCGGGTCGTTGTAGGCGAAGTCGTCGGCCGCCGCGACCTTGAGGGAGCCGAAAGTCTTTCCGGGCAGCGTTGGGAGCTTCTCGCGCAGCGCGGCGATCAAGCTGTTGGCAGCGTCGGTATCGACTTCCTCGTAATCGTGGCGGGAATAGTAGTTGCGGCCGTATTCGGCCCAGTGCTTGGTGACAATTTCAGCGACGCTTTCGTTGCGGGCGGCCATGATGTTCAGCCAGAAGAGGACCGCCCAGAGGCCGTCCTTCTCGCGCACGTGGTCGGAACCGGTGCCGAAGCTTTCTTCGCCGCAGACCGTGACCTTGCCGGCATCCATCAGATTGCCGAAGAACTTCCAGCCGGTCGGCGTTTCATACATGCCGATGCCGAGCTTTTCCGCCACCCGGTCGGCGGCGGCGCTGGTCGGCATGGAGCGGGCGATGCCGGCGATGCCCTTGGCATAACCCGGCGCCACGGTGGCATTCGCCGCGATGATCGCGAGGCTGTCGGAAGGGGTGACGAACATGCCCTTGCCGACGACCATGTTGCGGTCGCCGTCGCCGTCCGAGGCCGCGCCGAAATGCGGGCCGTCGGCGCTCATCACGTCGTCGTAGAGTTCCTTGGCGTGGACGAGGTTTGGGTCCGGGTGGTGGCCGCCGAAATCCGGAAGCGGCGTCGCATTGCGCACCGATCCGGGAGCTGCGCCGAGGCGGTTTTCGAAGATTTCCCTGGCATAGGGGCCGGTCACGGCGCCCATGGAATCCATCGCGACATTGACCCCGCTGGCCAGAAGCGCGCGGATGGCGGGGAAGTCGAAGAGTTGCTCCATCAGATCCGCGTAATCGGCAACCGGGTCGATGACCTCGACCGTCATGCCGGCGACATCGAATGAGCCGATTTCGTCGAGGTTCACGTCGGCCACGTCGGCGATCTTGTATTCGCTGATGATCTTGGAGCGGGCGAAGATGGCGTCGGTGATCCTTTCCGGCGCCGGGCCGCCATTACCGATATTGTACTTGATGCCGAAATCCTCCGTGGGTCCGCCGGGATTGTGGCTGGCCGACAGGATGATGCCGCCGAAGGCATGGTATTTGCGGATGACGTTGGAGGCTGCAGGCGTCGAGAGGATGCCGCCCTGACCGACCATGACCTTGCCGAAGCCGCTAGCGGCTGCCATCTTGATCGCCTTCTGGATGACTTCGCGGTTGTAGTAGCGGCCGTCGCCGCCGATCACCAGGGTCTTGCCGTCGAAGTCTTCGAGCGAATCGAAGATCGAATGGATGAAGTTCTCGGCATAGTTCTCCTGAGCAAAGACCGGCACTTTCTTGCGCAGGCCGGAGGTTCCCGGCTTCTGGTCCTGATAGGGGGCGGTTGCGACGGTTTTTATCATGCTCATGCACCTTTTTTCGCAAGGAGTTCGGAATAGAGCGCGGCATAAAGCCCGGCACTCTTTTCCCAGGAAACGTCGGATTTCATGCCCTGCTTCTGCAACTGGGTCCAGACCTTGGGGTCGTGGTATAGCCGGACGGCGCGACGGATCGCCCGGCGCAGGTTTGGCGCAGTGACGGGGCCGAAGGAAATGCCGGTCGCGGCCTTTGTGGCGAGCGCCGCGTGACTTGCATCGATGACCGTATCGTTCAGGCCACCGGTTCGGGCGACGACCGGCACGCAGCCGTAGCGCAAGCCATAGAGCTGCGTCAGCCCGCAGGGTTCGAAGCGGGACGGGATGATGATGGCGTCGGAGCCGGCCTGCATCAGATGCGATAGCGGCTCGTCGTAGATCGAGAGAACCGAAACGCTGCCGGGATGACGGGCAGCGGCGGCGTGAAAGGCGTTTTCCAGCGCCCGGTCGCCGGAGCCGAGGACTGCCAGCCTGCCACCGAGATGCACGAGATCGTCGACGGCTTCGGCCAGAAGGTCCATGCCTTTCTGCCAGGTCAGCCGCGAGATGACGCAGAAAAGCGGGCCATCCCCCTTGGTCAGGCCGAAACGATCCGCAACGGCGCGCTTGTTGCCGGCACGGGTCTTCAGCGTCGATGCGGTATAATTGACCTTTACGGCAGGATCCGCAGCGGGGTCCCAGACATGGGCGTCGATGCCGTTGACGATACCATGCAGATCGGAGTGGCGGAGCGATAGCAGTCCCTCGAGGCCCATGCCGAATTCGGGCGTGAGTATTTCCTCGGCATAGGAGGGGCTGACCGTGCTGATCGCCCAGCTCGTCTGCAGCCCTGCCTTCAGGTATCCGACGCCGCCGAAATATTCGACGCCGTCGATGCCGAAGGCATGGGGGGGCAGTTCGAGATAGGGGAATATGTCGGCGCCGAACTGGCCCTGGAAGGCGATGTTGTGGATGGTGATGAGGGTCGGAACCTCCGGCTCCGGCGCATAACGCATATAGGCCGGCAGCATGGCGGCCTGCCAGTCGTGCACATGCACGATATCCGGTTTCCAGCCCTCAAGGCCGGCTTGGGCAATCATCGCGCCGGCCTTGGAAAGGGCCGCAAATCGCCGCCAGTTGTCGAAATGATCCTTACCGGTCGCATCCGCATAAGGTCCGCCCGGCCGATCGAAGAAGGTCGGCGAATGAAGGATCAGGAGGTCAAGGCCCTGATGTTCGACTTCCAGCACCTCGGCCTTGCCGCCCAGCAGGCTGTCGAAACTCAGAACGCGTTCGGCATCCTTTACGGCGCTCAGGACTGCCGGATAGCCCGGCATCAGCGTCTTCACCGAGACGCCGTGACCCTTCAAGGCAAGCGGCAGAGCGCCGGCGACGTCGGCAAGTCCGCCGGTCTTGACCAGCGGATAGACTTCGGACGCGACCGATAGAACTTTCATTACAGATCCAGTTTGTCGATCATCGGCTGGGTGATCAGGCAGATGCCGGTTTCCGTCCGGCGGAACCGCTTCGCATCGAGTTCCGGATCCTCGCCGACCACCAGGCCTTCGGGAATGGTTACACCGTGATCGATGACGACATTGCGAAGCTGCGCACGCCGGCCGATGCGGACATTCGGGAGAATGACGGCACCTTCAAGGCGGGAGTAGGAATTTGCGCGAACGCCGGTAAAAAGAAGGCTGTTGTAGAGCGTCGAGCCGGAGATGATGCAGTCGCCCGACACGACGGAAGAGATTGCCGAGCCGCGGCGGTCTTCGTCATCATGGACGAATTTCGCGGGCGGGGTGATTTCCGCATAGGTCCAGATCGGCCAGGACTTGTCGTAGATGTCGAGTTCGGGGGTCACGGCAGTGAGATCGACATTTGCCTGCCAATAGGCGTCGATGGTGCCGACATCGCGCCAATAGGGTTCGCGCTCGAAATCGGAGCGGACGCAGGAGCTTGCGAAACGGTGGGCGACCGCTTTGCCGTTCTTGACTATGTGAGGAATGATGTCCTTGCCGAAATCGCGGCTGGAACCGGGATCGGCGGCATCGCGCTTCAGCGCATCCATCAGGAACTTGGTGTGGAAGACGTAGATGCCCATGGAGGCAAGCGCGAAATCCGGATTGCCCGGAATGCCTGGCGGATCGGCAGGTTTTTCCACGAAGGCGATGATCTCGTCCTTCTCGTTGACATGCATGACGCCGAAGGCGGTCGCGTCCATACGCGGTACTTCGAGGCAGCCGACGGTGACATCCGCGCCGGAATCCACATGCTGCTGGAGCATGTATTCGTAGTCCATCTTGTAGACGTGGTCGCCGGCCAGGATGACCATGTATTCGGGCGCGTAGGACTCGATGATGTCGATGTTCTGGAATACCGCGTCGGCGGTGCCCTCGTACCACTGCGTTTCGGAGACGCGCTGGGAGGCGGGAAGGATGTCGAAGCTTTCGTTGCGTTCGGGACGGAAGAAGTTCCAGCCGCGCTGCATGTGGCGGATCAGCGAATGGGCCTTGTATTGGGTGGCGACGCCGATGCGCCGGATGCCGGAATTCAACGCGTTCGAAAGCGCAAAGTCGATGATGCGCGCCTTACCGCCGAAATAGACGGCGGGCTTGGCGCGGCGGTCCGTCAGTTCCTTCAACCGGCTGCCGCGTCCTCCGGCGAGCACATAGGCCATCGCATCCCGCGACAGAGGCTGAATTCTTTTTTCCGTCATCGATCCCTCCCTATTGTTCAAATTCCAGCATGATCGTCGCGAGCGGCGGCAACGTGACCTCGGCGCTGACGGATCCTCCCGCGTTCACCGCCTGAACGCGCCCGCCATTGCCCTTGCCGCTGCCCCCGTAGATTTCGGCGTCGGTATTGAGGATTTCCCGCCATCTGCCTTCGTTTGGCAAGGGGAGGCGATAATTTTCACGATAGACAGGGGTGAAATTGCTGATCACCGCCACCGGCTTTTCTCCCGGCGCCATGCGTAGCCAGGCAAAGACCGAATTTTCCGCGTCGTCGACGACCAGCCAGCTGAAACCTTCGCCTTCGCAGTCGCGGGCATGCAGCGCGGGCTTGGAGCGGTAACAGAAGTTCAGGTCGCGCACGAGACGGCGCACGCCTTCATGCGGATGATACTGAAGCAGGTTCCAGTCGAGGGATTTGGCCTCGCTCCATTCGCCCCATTGGGCGAATTCCTGGCCCATAAAGAGCAGCTTCTTGCCGGGATACCCCCACATGAAACCGTAATAGGCGCGCAGGTTGGCAAACTTCTGCCAGTCGTCGCCGGCCATCTTGGCAATCAGCGAGCCCTTTCCGTGCACCACTTCGTCATGGGAGAGCGGCAGCACGAAGTTTTCGGCAAAGGCATAAACAAGGCCGAAGGTGATCTCGTTGTGGTGATGCTTGCGGTGGATGGGCTCACGCTTCAGGTAGCTCAGCGTGTCGTGCATGAAGCCCATGTTCCACTTGAAGCCGAACCCCAGGCCGCCTTCGTGGACAGGATGGGAGACTTTTGGCCAGGAGGTGCTCTCTTCGGCGATAGTCATGACATTGGGATGGGCGCCGTAGGAGAGCGAATTCATCTTCTGGAGGAAGCGCACCGATTCCAGGTTTTCGCGCCCCCCGTACTCGTTCGGCACCCATTCGCCTTCCTTGCGCGAATAGTCGAGGTAGAGCATCGAGGCGACCGCATCGACACGCAGTCCGTCGAGATGGAATTTTTCAGCCCAGTAGAGCGCGTTGTTGACGAGATAGGAAAGCACCTCGATGCGGCCGAAATTGTAGATCGCCGTGTTCCAGTCCGGGTGAAAACCCTGGCGCGGATCTTCATGCTCGTAGAGCGCCGTGCCGTCGAACTCGCGCAGGCCGTGCTCGTCGGTCGGGAAATGCGCCGGCACCCAGTCGAGGATGACGCCGATGCCGACCTTGTGGCAGCCGTTGACGAAACGGGCAAAACCCTCCGGCTCGCCGAAACGGGCGGTTGGCGCAAAGAGGCCGGTCGTCTGGTAACCCCAGGAAGGATCGAAGGGATGTTCGGTGATCGGCAGAAACTCGATATGGGTGAAGCCCATGTCGGTGCAATAGGGGATCAGCTCCGAGGCGAGCTCGTCCCAGGTGAGGAAGGAGCCGTCAGGCTTCTGGCGCCACGAGCCGGCATGCACCTCGTAGATTGTGATCGGCTGGCGGCGGTGATCGGCCTTTTCCCAGAACTGACGATGGGCGTTGTCTTCCCATTTCTGTTCCAGTTCCGACGCGGTGACGGAAGCGTTCTTGGGACGCATTTCGGCGCGCCGGGCATAGGGGTCGGCCTTCAGCGGCAGGACCTTGCCGTTCTTGCCGACGATCTCGAACTTATAGGCGGAACCTGCCCGGACATCCGGCGCGAAGATTTCCCAGATCCCGGTATCGACCCGCAGCCGCATCACGTGGCGGCGGCCGTCCCAATTGTTGAAGTCGCCGACCACCGAGACGCGCTTGGCGTTCGGCGCCCAGACGGCGAAATGGAACCCTTCCACACCCTCATGCTTCACGGGGTGGGCGCCCATCTTGTCAAAGAGGCGAAGATGCGAACCTTCCCGGACGAAATAGTCGTCCATGGGGCCGAGGACCGGGCCGAACGAGTAGGGATCGGTCACCGCCCATTCATCGTCGCCGCGTCGGGCGCGGTAGCGGACGGGCTGCAGGTGCGAGGCGCTGACGAGGCCTTCGAAATAACCCGCATCGTGGCGGCGGGTGAGTTCTCCGAGTTCTGTCCCGCTGAGCGTGAGCGCAGTGACCGCCTCGGCACCGGGAATGAAACAGCGGGCCCGGAACGCGTCCCCGAGCTTGTGGAGCCCGAGGACGGCGAAGGGATTGGTATGCCTGCCTTCCAAAATCGCCTCGATCTCGGATAACGGAATTTCGCCTGGGGCTCTTCCGTCATCGGTGACGCGCGGCGGTTTCTTCATCAGGCTCTCCAGATTTCCGACGCGTACTGGCGAATAGTTCTGTCAGAGGAGAACCATCCCATGCGGGCGGTATTGCGAATTGTTTTTGAATACCAGGATTTAGGGTCGGTCCAGATTTGGTCAACGTGCCGCTGCGCTTCGGCATAGGCGTCGAAATCGGCAGCGACCATGAACCAGTCGTGATTGTAGATGCCGTCGATCAGCTCGCTGAAGCGGGACCGGTCGTCCGGCGAGAAGACGCCAGTGGCGATCGCGTTCAGCGCCTGGGAAAGCTCGCGGGACTTTTCGATGATGGCGCGTGGATTGTGGCCGTCGGCGCGTACCTTCGCCACCTCGTCGGCCTTCAGGCCGAAAATGACGATGTTGTCATCCCCGACATGATCACGCATCTCGACATTGGCGCCGTCGAGCGTGCCGATCGTCAGCGCCCCGTTCAGCGCGAACTTCATGTTGCCTGTGCCGGAGGCTTCCATGCCGGCGGTGGAAATCTGCTCGGAAAGGTCTGCCGCCGGAACCATGATCTCGGCCAGCGAGACGTTGTAGTTCGGCACGAAGACGACCTTGAGCAGACCGCGCACGGCCGGGTCGTTGTTGATGACGCGCGCCACGTCGTTGGCGAGCTTGATGATCAGTTTCGCATTGTGATAGCTCGGCGCCGCCTTGCCGGCAAAAAGCTTCACCCGCGGAACCCAGTCGAGTTCCGGATGCGAGCGGATCTGATCGTAGAGCGCCACGGCTTCGATGATATTGAGCAGCTGGCGCTTGTATTCATGGATTCGCTTGATCTGGATGTCGAACATGGCCGAGGGATCGAGGCGGATGCCCATGCGGCTGCCGACGAGGTTTGCCAGCTGCACCTTGTTCGCCCGCTTGACGGCCGCGAACTTCTCCTGGAAGGCCGCGTTGTCGGCAAAGGCGTCGAGCGCCGTCAATGCCTCCGTGTCGTCCAGGAACTTGTCGCCGATCGCCTCCTGAACGAGGGAGACGAGAGCAGGGTTGCACTGCATCAGCCAGCGTCGCGGCGTAATGCCGTTGGTCTTGTTGTTGATGCGGGTCGGGTAGAGCGTGTGAAGATCGGCAAAGACCGTGACCTTCATCAGATCGGTATGGAGCGCCGAGACGCCGTTGACCGAATGCGATCCGACAAAGGCGAGGTTGCCCATGCGCACGCGGCGCTCGCCGGCTTCGTCGATCAGTGAGATCGAGCGGATCTGGGTATCGGAGAAGCTCTTGTGCTTGCGTGCCTCGATCAGGATCAATGCGTTGACCGCATAAACGATCTGCATATGGCGCGGCAGCAGGCGCTCAAACAGCGGCACCGGCCAGCTTTCGAGCGCTTCCGGCAGCAGCGTGTGGTTTGTGTAGGAGAAGGTCTGGCGGGTGATGTCCCAGGCCTGTTCGAAATCGAGCCCATGGATGTCCGTCAGCAGGCGCATCAGTTCGGCGATCGAGACGGCCGGATGGGTGTCGTTGAGCTGGATCGCCACCTTTTCATGAAGGTTGGTGAAGTCCGGATATTGCTGCAGGTGGCGGCGCAGGATGTCCTGCAGCGAGGCCGAGGAGAAAAAGAACTCTTGGCGCAGGCGCAGTTCCTGCCCGGCAGGATTTGCGTCGGCCGGATAGAGGACGCGGGTCAGGCTTTCGGCCTTGTTGCTCT
This sequence comes from Neorhizobium sp. S3-V5DH, assembly GCF_004343065.1. Classification (NCBI taxonomy): domain Bacteria; kingdom Pseudomonadati; phylum Pseudomonadota; class Alphaproteobacteria; order Hyphomicrobiales; family Rhizobiaceae; genus Neorhizobium; species Neorhizobium sp. S3-V5DH. Next base: position 78,839 of record NZ_SMCL01000016.1, on the reverse strand, counting down.
CGCGCAGTGCGCCGATATGGTCGCCGGCGTTGAAGGCATCGAGCAGGATCGGATCGATCGGCTGTGCCGACCAGAGACGCAGCGTATTGACGCGTTTGCCGCGCCAGCCGACGATCGGCGTGTCGTAGGCCATGGCGATGACGCGTTCGGCCGGTTTCCAGACATAACGGGGCGTTTCCTCGTAACCGCCGACCGTCTCCACGCTACCGCCGTAGCCAATCTCGTAGGAACTTTCGCGGCGCTCGAATTCCCAGGGGTTGCCGTGGGCGAGCCAGGTTTCCGGCAATTCCACCTGCCAGCCGTCGGCCATCTGCTGGCGAAAGAGGCCGTGAACGTAGCGGATGCCGTAACCATAGGCGGGGATGTCGACTGTCGCCATGCTCTCCATGAAACAGGCGGCGAGACGACCGAGGCCGCCGTTGCCGAGTGCGGCGTCCGGCTCGAGCCCGGCGATCACGTCGACGTCGACACCAAGCGAGGTCAGAGCATCGCGGATTTCCTTCATCAGACCCATATTGCTGACCGCGTCGCGCATAAGCCGGCCGATCAGGAATTCGAGCGAGAGGTAATAAACGCGCTTGCCGCCGGTCCTGTAGACCTTGCGGGTCGACTCCATCCATTTGTCGATGATTCGGTCTCGCACCACGAGGATCGCCGCGGTCAGCCAGTCGTGCGGCTTGGCAACCTTCGCATCCTTGCCGATGCGGTAGGTCAGGCGTTCGATAATTTCTTCCGCCATGATTTCGGGGCGGGAGCTGCGGGGAGCCGGCTGAAGGGTTTCAGCCGTGGAAGACGTTTCATTCATAAGTCGCCAACTTTCTGGTGGAGCGGGGGGATAGCGTCCGATTCAGTCCATCTGGCACGATGTTGTGGCGACAGTTTATGCACCGTTATGACCCAGTTGCAACGGTCGTTTTATCTTTGCGCAATTGATGGGCAAAAGCACAACGAAAAACGCCCCGCCGGAGGCGGAGCGTTCCGTGGCCTGACTTTGCGGGGTCAGTTGGTCAGGCGGGTGCCGGTCTTTGCGGCCTTGCGGGCGATTTCGCCGAAGCTCTGGACCAGCTGGGTCATGCTGTTCGGCTCGTAGTAATAATCTTCCTTGCCGCTGGAGCAGTATTCGAGCAGTTCCTTGCCCTTCGTGGGTGCCATGAAAGCGATCGTATAGATCTTGATGGCATTGCCGGCCTGGTCCTTGTCTGCCTTTGCCTGATCGCAGAGGGCGCGGACCTTGACGTCGATGGTCGAGTTCCAAGTGCCGCTGTTGCCGGTCATTTCACCGTCGGTCATCAGCACGATGAAGCGCTCGAAGCTCGTATTGCCTTTGCCGGTATGCGCAGTCTTTTCGGCCCCATTCGCTGCCTTGAGCGCTGCAAATGCATTGGCCATGGCCCCGCTGGCATCGGTTCCGCCATCCGGGACGGCCGGCATGTTATTTACATAGGTCTTGACGTAGGACGTGCCCCACTGGATCGATTGTTCGGGTTTGGTTCTGTCGTCGTAGGAATCGGCGCCAACGCGGATGAGTTCCATGTTGGGATCCGCCTTGTCCAGTTCCCCGAACATGACGGCGGCCGCAGCCTTCAGAGATGCCATCTTGGTCAGGTAGTTTGGTACCTCCTTGTAGACCGTACGCTCGCACATCTTGTTAGGGTTGTACTTCGTGGGGCAGCTATATTTTTCTTTTTGATCTGTCGCGACCAGTTTTGTCGGCTGCGCGGGATTGACCGTCGTCGTATCCCAGGCCATCGAGCCGGATTCGTCGAGCGCCAGATACATGGAGAGCGCATTGCCCTCGCGGCCGCTTGCGGACTGGCTCTCGACGCTGATCGTCATCTTGTCGAAGCCGAGAAGGGCGGTCAGTCCGCTCATCGGTACGTCATAGGTCGCCTTGAGGCGGATGTCGTAGCTTGCGGCGGTGTTCGTGGCGATCGTGGCCGTCGCCGCCGCCTCGGCGTTCTGCCTGAGCGCCTCCCGGGCCGCTGCCTTTTCTTCCTCGGTCATGTCGGACGTGTTGATCGTCTGCGCGGCCTGGGCGACGTAGAAATCCATCATCAGCTTTTCCGCGTCCGTCTCGCTCATGGTGCCTTCTTCGGACATGGCGGACGCCGCGGCGAGCGTGGCCGCGTCGGCGGCGGCCTGAAGATGGTTCTTTTCCTCGATCACGCGCGTCAGATCGATCGCGACACCGGCAGCTCCCATGAGGACCGGTATCGCAATGGCTGTCATGATTCCGAAATTTCCGGCGCGGTCCTTCATCAGCCGCGCAAAATGCGTGCAGGTTTTCATAGCCCCAACCCCCGTCCAAATCATTTGAACAACTGAAGCCATGCTAAGTTAAGGCGCGTATAGGAAGGCCTAATGGAATTAATAGAATTTTAGCAATTACAATAAATTAGCCTCATAACGAGGCGGAATTGTCAGGAATTCAAGGGAACGACGTCGACCGCCTGGACGACTTTCTGATTTCCGTAGCCCTTGAGGACGCCGACAACCGGGGCGATGTCGGCATAGTCACGGCCATAGGCGACGACGATGTGGTCGCTGCCGGCCGGAATGTCGTTGGTCGGATCCAGCTCCAGATAACCGAGCGTCTCGCCGCACCATACCCTGACCCAGGCATGCATGGCATCCGCTCCTTCGAGGCGCTCCTTGCCGGGCGGCGGAATGGTGCGCAGGAAGCCCGAGACATAACCGGCCGGGATGCCAAGGCTGCGTAGGCCGACGATCATCACATGGGCGAAATCCTGGCAGACGCCGCGCTGCAAACGGAAGGCCTCCTTCGGGGTCGTGTCGACGGTGGTGGCCTCGGGGTCGTAGGTGAAATCCTTGTGGATGCGGGCGCAAAGGGCCAAGGCGATTTCGCGCACGGTCTGTCCGGGCCTGGCGATCTCGCGGGCATAGGCGGCGATCTGCGGCTCCTCCGCGAGACGGGGGCTCGGGCCGGCGAGGTGATGCGGCGAGGCGGGATCGACCGACCAGAGTTCCGCGAGCTCCTCCTTGAGTTCGTCGAGTTCCGGCGAGAGGTCTGCCGTTATCGTCGGCGCTTCCACCATGACGCGGGCCTGCATGCGGATATCGAGCCGGTCATGCGGCGCGCGGACGAGAACCGAGGTCGCCTGCTGGCCGAAGAAATCGATGAAGGTGGTCCGCTCGTCAGCGTTCGGCGCGACGGTCACGGAGCCGGCAATCAGCCGCTGCCGGTCGGGAAGCGACAAAGGCAGGACGCGGATCACATGACGGGCGCCGGAAGCCGGAACGTCGTAGACGTAACCCATGTGGAGGTTGAGATCGTAGAGCATGGCCACTCTTCCCGCACCCTAACTGAAGTAAGTCTGGCCGAGAATATCGGACAGCTTCTCCATCTCCTGTTCGAGCTTTCGGTAGACCTCATGGTCCATCGCCTCCGGCGTCATGACGGCGAGGCCGGAATGAAGCCGCATCGCCTCGCGGTAGAAAGGCGACATCTGGCCGTTGACGAAGGCATTCGGCAATTGCTCCACCTCGGTGCGGATCTCATTCAGCTGGAAAAGGATCGAGCGCGGGTTCAAGGGATCGAGCGCCAGCAGGTCGGCGACCGTCAATCGGGCGGTGGCGACGTTGTAGCGGCGCCGATGGGTCATGACGCTGTCGCCGATCTCCAGCAGCATGTCGAGCGAGCCATCCGGGGCCTCGGGGCCGGACATATGGCCGAGCAGCCGGGTCATGTGCAGCGCACGTTCCAGATGGCGGCCGATCGACAGGAACCGCCAGCCGGTGAAGCGGTACATGTTTTCGTGAACGAGACCGGCAAAGCCGGCGAGCTTGCGGAGCAGGATGGTGGTGGCGTGGCTGGCGTCATCGCCCGGCTGGACCGCCTCGTGGAAGCGGCGGGCGGTCTTGGCAAGGTCGGTCAGGGCCAGCCAGCCGTCCGGCGAAAAGCGATCCCGGATGTTGCTGGCCGAATAGATCGCGCTGTCGATATTGCGCAAGAGCGGGGCCGGCACGGCCTTCGACATGTCGATGTCGATCGCCTTGAGGTAACGCGACACATCGGCCAGCAGCGGCTGCCCCGGATCGGCGGATTCGGCGTAACGCAAGTGCCAGGCGCGCAGGATGCGCAAAGCCCCTTCCGCCCGCTCGATATACCGGCCGAGCCAGTAGAGATTGTCGGCCGCGCGGCTCGGCAGGCTGCCGGGCATGTTGCGGGTGAAACTCTCCTCCGGCGGCAGCAGCGTCGGCTTGGGCACGGGCTTGTCGCTGACGATCCAGACGTCGGCCGCCGCGCCGCCCGCCTGCATAGCGATCGCCGCGACGTCGGGGCCTGAACCGATGCGGGCAAAGCCGCCGGGCATGATCTGCCAGCCGTTTTCGGTGCGCGCCGCAAAGACGCGCAACGACATCGGCCGCGGGACAAGCTTGCCGTTCACATAAGCCGGGGTCGTGGAAAGCGTCACGACTTCCTGGCCGACAAGCTTGGCGCCTTCCGAGGAGAGCCAGTCGCCGATCGACGCCTTCGCGGTTTGGCGAAGCGACGAGCCGAGCACCGACTGGCCATTGTCGTCGAAGAAGGGGAGGCGGGAATAGGCGGGGCCGATGACCATCTTCTCGATGTTCTTCGCCACATGATCGCGTTCGGCCTTCTGGCCGCACCACCAGGTGGCGATCGACGGCATCAACAGATCATCGCCGAGCAGACGACGACAGACGGTCGGCATGAAGGCAAGAAGGGCGCGGGTTTCGAGGATGCCGGAGCCGAGCGCATTGACGAAGGTGACCGCGCCCGAGCGCAGCGCCTGGACCATACCCGGCGTGCCGATATGGGAGTTCTGGTTGAGTTCCAGCGGATCGGCATAGGAAGCATCGAGACGCCGCCAAAGGACGCCGATCGGCTTCAGGCCGGCCACGGTCCTCACCATGACGCGGTTGTTCACCACCGTCAGGTCCTCACCCTCGAGCAGCATGAAGCCGAGGTAGCGGGCGATATAGGCGTGCTCGAAATAGGTCTCATTGGCCGGGCCTGGCGTCAGGACCGCGATCCGGTCCTCCGGATATTGCTTGTGCGCCTGCAGCGCGTCGCGGAAGGCGCCGAAGAAGGAGGCGAGACGATGCACGTGGCTTTCGCCATAGATGTCGGAAAGGGCGCGCGTGGTGGCGACGCGGTTTTCCAGCGCAAAGCCGGCGCCCGACGGCGCCTGGGTGCGGTCTGCAAGCACCCACCAGTTGCCGTCCGGGCCGCGGCCGATCTCGAAGGAACAGAAATGCAGGTAATGGCCGCCGACCGGTTTGACGCCGACCAGCGGCCGCAGGAATTCGGAATTGCCGGCGATCAGGGCCGGCGGCAGGATGCCTTCCTGCACCAGCCGGTTTTCGCCGTAGATATCGGAGACCACCGCTTCCAGAAGATCGGCACGCTGCACGAGGCCTTTGGAAACCGCTTCCCATTCCTTGCCGTCGATCAGCACGGGCACGTGGCTGATCGGCCAGTTGCGCTCGCCGCTCCCTTGCGCCCCATAGGTCCGGTAGAAGACGCCGGCATCGCGCAGATACCGGTCGGCGCGTGCGAACCGCTCCTGAAGATCGCCTTCCGGCATCCGGCTCAGATGCGAGATCAGGTTGCGCCAGACCGGCCGGATCTGGCCATTGGCGTCCAGCATCTCGTCTGCGATGCCCGGCAATGCTGCATAGCCGAGAACCGGATCATTGAGGATCCGCGTTTCGGTTACACGGTCGGTTGCCGGTGCCTTGGACATCGGGCGTTTCAGACTCCTAGCGGCCGGCGCAGATCGAGCGTCAGCGGGAATTCGGGAGAGGGCGTTTCGGCAAGAAGCGCATAGCGCCCTGCCGTGTGCCCCCACGGTTCGAACCGGGAAAGCCGGCGGGCCTCGGCCTCGTTGCCGTTGACTGGGAAGGTCTCATAATTGCGACCGCCCGGATGGGCAACATGGTAGATGCAGCCGCCGATCGATCGGCCGGACCATGTATCATAAATGTCGAAGGTGAGCGGCGTATTAACCGGCAGCACCGGATGAAGGCCGGCGGACGGCTGCCATGCCTTGAAACGTACGCCGGCAACTGCGACGCCGGACGTGCCGGTCTCCTTCAACGGCACGGCCCGGCCATTGCAGGCGACCGTGTAACGCGACGGATTGCTGGTTTCGAGCCGCACCTGCAGCCGCTCCACGGAGGAATCGACATACCGGACGGTGCCGCCGATGGCGCCCTGTTCGCCCATCACATGCCAGGGTTCGAGCGCCTGACGAAGCTCCAGTTTGGAGCCCTCGTATTCCACCTCGCCGAAGAAGGGGAAGCGGAATTCGAGTTGTGCGGTGAACCATTCGGGCCGGAGGTCGAAGCCGTTCTCCCTGAGATCGGCGAGCACGTCCAGGAAATCGGCCCAGACATAGTGCGGCAGCATGAACCGATCCGCGAGTGCCGTGCCCCAACGGACGAACCTGCCTTGCAGCGGGTTCTTCCAGAAGCGGGCGATCAGCGCGCGGACGAGAAGCTGCTGGGCGAGCGACATGCGCGCATTCGGCGGCATTTCGAAGCCGCGGAACTCAACGAGGCCGAGGCGGCCGGTCGGGCCGTCCGGCGAAAACAGCTTGTCGATGCAGATTTCGGAGCGGTGGGTATTGCCGGTGACATCCGTCAGAAGGTTGCGGAAGAGGCGGTCGACCAGCCAGGGCAGGGGCGGCACGCCCTGGCCGGGCGCCGGCACCTGGGAAAGCGCGATTTCCAGCTCGTACATCGAATCGTGGCGGGCTTCGTCGATACGTGGCGCCTGCGAGGTGGGGCCGATGAACAGACCGGAGAAGAGATAGGATAGCGAAGGATGCCGCTGCCAGTGCAGCACGATGCTCTTCAAAAGGTCCGGGCGGCGCAGGAATGGACTGTCGTTCGGATTGGCGCCGCCGACCACCACATGGTTGCCGCCGCCGGTGCCGGTGTGGCGGCCGTCGATCATGAACTTGTCGGCGCCGAGCCGGCTCTGGCGGGCCTCCTCGTAGATCGCCGTAGTGATCGACACGGTTTCCTTCCAGCTTGCGGCCGGATGGATGTTGACCTCGATGACGCCGGGATCGGGCGCGACGCGGATGACATTGATGCGTTCGTCGTGCGGCGGCGCATAACCCTCGATATGGACCGGCAGACCGAGTTCGGCAGCGGCGTTCTCGGCGGCGGCGATCAGTTCGAGATAGTCCTCGATCTTCTCCACCGGCGGCATGAAGACGCAGAGCCTGCCGTCTCGCGGTTCGACGGATATGGCAGTGCGCACGGCGCCGCCGATTTCGCCCAGCACCTGCTCGACGCGGCCGAGATTGGCCGGATCATCCGCCTTGAACGAGGATTCGGGCATGGCGCGGCCCGCCGGCACGATAGCATCGGGCAGGGGCTGGCGGGGGATGGAGGGATCGGCTTCGTGGATATAGGGAAACTGCGACGGGGGCACGTAAGGCAGCGTGCCGAGCGGCAGACGATAACCGACGGGGCTGTCTCCGGGAACGAGGAAGATCTTGCCGCGGCGGGTGCGCCACTTTTCGCTCATCCAGCGTTTGCGGCTTGCCGTTCCTCTGGCCTGTGCATTCCAGGCCTGGACGGGCAGGACATAACCGCTCGGACGCGTCAGGCCGCGCTCGAAGACACGGGCGATGCGGTTGCGTTCCTCCGGATCCTTGAGTTTGGAATTCGAGGGATCAACGTTTTCCGGCAGGCTGCCTTCCTTGATGATCCATTCCGCCGGATCCTCGTAGGCCGGGGCCACATAGTCAGGATCCAGGCCAAGCTCACCGGCAATGCCCGCCAGCAGCTTTTCCGCATCGTCATCGCCGATGTCGTAGTCGCGGCCTTCCTCAGCCACCAGGTCGGGATTGCTCCAGATGGGGCTGCCGTCCTTGCGCCAGTAGAGCGAGAAGGTCCAGCGTGGCAGGCTCTCGCCGGGATACCACTTGCCCTGACCGTAATGCAGGAAACCGCCCGGCGCGAAACGCTCGCGCAGCCTGCGGATCAGGATATCGGCCTTCTCGCGCTTGGTGGGGCCGACGGCGTCGGTATTCCATTCGTCGGATTCGAAGTCGTCGATCGACACGAAGGTCGGCTCGCCGCCCATGGTGAGGCGGACGTCCTGCGCGTGCAAGATGCGGTCGACCTCTTCACCGAGATCGTTGAGCGCTTCCCAGGATTCGTCGGAGAACGGCTTGGTGATGCGGGGGTGTTCGGCGACGCGGGCAACCTTCATGTCGAAGTCGAAGGAGGTTTCCGCCTCGCCGAAATAACCGCCGGAGATCGGCGCGGCGTTGCGGTAGTGCGGCGTTGCTGCAAGCGGGATATGGCTTTCGCCGGTCAAGAGGCCGGAGGTCGGGTCGAGACCCACCCAGCCGGCTCCCGGCAGATAGACTTCGCACCAGGCGTGCAGATCGGTGAAGTCGACTTCAGTGCCGGAGGGGCCGTCGAGCGCTTTCAGGTCGGGTGTCAGTTGGATGAGATAGCCCGAGACGAAACGGGCGGCGAGACCGAGGTGGCGAAGGATCTGGACCAGTAGCCAGCTGGTGTCGCGGCAGGAGCCCATGGCCGAGGTCAGCGTCTGCTCCGGCGTCTGCACGCCGGGCTCCATGCGGATGACATAACCGATCGCCTGCTGCAGGCGGGCGTTGATGCCCACCACCATATCGACCGTTGGCTGGCCGGGGGACATGTCGAAGGTCTTGAGATAGTCGACAAGCGCCGGCTCCGCCGGCTCCGGCTTCATATAGATCGACAGGTCTTCGACCAGCGTTTCCGGATAGTCGAAAGGCCACTTTGTGGCTTCCTCCTCCACGAAAAAGTCGAAGGGATTGTAGACCGTCATATCGGCGATCAGATCGACCTCGATCTTCAATTCGGTGACCGGATCGGGAAAGACATAGCGGGCGAGGTAGTTGCCGTAAGGGTCCTGCTGCAGGTTCACGAAGTGGTTTGATGGGGTGACCTTCAGCGAATGGCTCAACACCTTCGTTCGGGAATGAGCGGCGGGCTTCAACCGGATGATCTGAGGCCCAAGGCGGACAGGCCTGTCGTATTTGTAATGGGTGAGGTGGTAGATACTCGCCTTGATCGCCATGCTGCCCCTTTGGTCGCCCCTTGCCGGCCTTCGATGGCCGATCAATGATCGTTGCAAGGATTTTGTGCGTTGCACGAAAATAATGCAAGGCGGATTCGGGAGGTTATCCTGGTTCGGGCCATATCGGGGAAATACGCAGGAAAATCTGTCAGTCGAGCGTCCGGCGGAAGCGGGTGACGGCAATCAGCATGGCGAACGTCATCAGGCCGGCGAGGACGCTCGTATCATAGGCGAGCGTGGCGATATCCGCACCCTTCAGCATGATCGCGCGGACGATGCGGATGTAATGGGTCAGCGGCAGCGCCTCGCCGATCCATTGTGCCCAGCCCGGCATGCCGGCGAAGGGGAACATGAAGCCCGAGAGCAGAATGTTCGGCAGGAAGAACATCATCGCCATCTGAACCGCCTGCAACTGGTTGGTCGCCAGGGTCGAGAAGGTGTAGCCGATCGACAGGTTGGCGACGACGAAGAGCGCCGTCGCGGCGGCCAGTGACGGCAGGTCGCCGAGGATCGGAACCCGGAACACCAGGATGCCCGCCGAAATGATGATGAGGGCCTGGATGAGGCCTATCAGGACGTAGGGCGTGATCTTGCCGAACATGATTTCCAGAGGCCTGATCGGCATGGAGAGCAGGTTTTCCATGGTGCCGCGCTCCATCTCGCGGGTGACGGAGAGGGCGGTGAAGATCAAAAGCGTCATCGTCAGGATCGTGCCGAGCAGGCCGGGGACGATGTTGAGCGTCGACGAACCCGCAGGGTTGTAGCGGCGATGCTGCACGATCGAGAAAGCGGGTTTCGACGGTTCCGAAAACTCGATCTGCCGGTCGTTGGCGAGGGCCGACGCAACGATGCCGGAGAGCGCGCCGAGCGCCGAGCTCGATGCAACCGGATCGGTGGCATCGGCGGCGACGAGAAGGGCGGGCGTCTCGCCGCGCCTTACCGCCCGTTCGAAGCCTTCCGGAATCTCGACCACGAACAGCGCCCGGCCCGATTCCAGCAGCGAATCCATGTCCTCGGTGCGGGTGATGACGGACTGGACCTCGAAGAAATCGGTGTTCTTCAATGCGGCGAGGATCGAGCGGCCGATATCGCTGTTCTCGCGCATCAGAACGGCGGTCGGCAGATCGTGCGGGGTTGTGTTGATCGCGAAACCGAACAGGAAGAGCTGCATGACCGGGATCATGATCATGGTGGCGAGCGTCACGCGGTCGCGGGTCATCTGGATGAATTCCTTGACGGTCATCGCCCAGAAGCGCTTGAAGAAACCTCCATTGCCGTTGAGTTCCGGGTCATGGGGCGCGGTCATCGGAAATTGTCCTCCGAGCGGCCCATCAGGTCGATGAAGGCATCCTCCAGCGTCGGCTCGCCCTTTTCCCATTTGAAGCCCGGGCGCTGGCGATAGGGGGCGATCGCCTGTTCAAGCGCCGATTCGTCATGTCCCGCCACATGCAGGCTCAGTCCGAACGGGGCGATCATGTCGATGCCCGGCTGCTGCAGGAGTTCGGCCTGGAGGTGGTGGACATCGGGGCCGGAGACGGTCCACGTGACGAGACCGGTGCCTTCGATGACTTCATCGACAGTCCCCTGGACCAACAGCTTGCCGTAGGCGATATAGGCAATCTCGTGGCAGCGCTCCGCTTCGTCCATGTAGTGGGTGGAAACCAGAACCGAGAGGCCATCGGCGGCGAGCGCATGGATCTCGTTCCAGAAGTCGCGGCGCGCCTGCGGGTCGACACCTGCGGTCGGTTCGTCGAGGAGGAGAAGTGCAGGCTCGGGCAGGATGCAGGCGCCGAGCGCCAAGCGCTGCTTCCAGCCGCCGGAGAGTTCGCCCGCGAGCTGCTTTTCGCGACCCTTCAGACCGAGCCGCTCGATCGCTGCCTTCGCCTTGCCGCGGGCATCGGGAAGTCCGTAAACGCGGGCGACGAATTCCAGGTTCTCGCGGATGGACAGATCCTGATAGAGCGAGAATTTCTGCGTCATGTACCCGACGCGGCGACGGATGCGGTCGCTCTCGGTCAGGATGTCGAAGCCAAGGCAGGTGCCGTTGCCGCTGTCGGGGGTCAACAGGCCGCAGAGCATGCGGATGGTGGTCGTCTTGCCGGAACCGTTGGGGCCCAGGAAACCGTGGATGCGGCCCTTCCTCACCGACATGGAGACATCGTCGACCACCTTGCGGCCGCCGAAGCTCTTGGTCAGATGATGCACGTCGATGACGGTTTCGGGGGACTCGGCGGTTGCGGTCATGGCCGGGCTCCTGCGGCAACATCGACCGGCTGGCCGGGACGCAGCGTTGCAGGATCGGCGGGAATTGCCTCGATGCGATAGACGAGTTTTGCTCGTTCCTCGAGGCTGTAGATCTCCGGCGGCGTGTATTCGGCAGTTTTCGCGATAAAGCTGATCCTCGCATCCGACGGCCGGCAGGCGTCGCAGGTGACACGGACCGGCTGGCCGAGGGACAGCGCTGCAATTTCGGTCTCAGGCACGAAGAAGCGGATGCGGACGTTTTCGGGCGGGAGGAGTGCCACGATCGGTCGCCCGACCGGTACGACCTCGCCGAGGCGATAATAGAGGGTTTCGATGCTGCCGGCGGCGGGCGCGGCGACGGCGCGGCGGGCAAGCGCTGCTTGCGCCGAGGCGAGTTCGGCCTTGGCCGCAGCCATGGATTCCTTTGCCTGGCGGAGCGTCTGTTCGCGCGCCGGCAGATGGGCGAGCGTGATCTGGCTGCGCACATTGTCGAGCGCGGCACGGTTGGCGGCTTCGGTCGCGATCGCCGCGTCGAGGCTCGCCTGTGTGGCGGTGCCGCGCTCGGCGAGAACGCGGGTCCGGTCGAGATCCTGTTTGGCGAGTTCCAGTCTGGCATTCGCCTCGCGCTCGGATGCGCGCAGCACGTCAATCTCTTCCGGCCGCTTCTGGGCCGCTTCGGCAAGGTCGAGCTCGGCCTGTGCGCGTGCAAGCGCTGCACGGGCCGCGGCGACGGCCGCCTCTTCGCTCGATGTCTCCAGCTTGAAGAGCGGGTTGCCTGCAGCGACGGTGCCGCCTTCCTGCACGTCGACCCTTTCCAGGCGGCCCGTGCCTTCCGCGCCGATGAAGAGCGTATCAGCCTCAACCCAGCCCTGATACGGACGCGGGCTCTTCTCTGCAAAAAGGAAGGGCAGGGCGGCAAGCGCGATACCGGCCAAGAGTGCGATGACGAATATCCGCTTCATTGCGTGCCTCCTTCCGAGAGGTCCTCAGCCGGCACGAAGAGCGTGTCGAGAAACGTGTCGAAGAGCTTTTGTGTGTCGAGGTGTTCGTAGGGTTCGAAAAGCGTCGTCCAGATGATCGAGAGCAGGGGCGGGGCCATGACGAGCTGCGGCGTCTCGACGATCTTCGGGTTGCGCAGCTCACCGCGGGCGGCCGCGCGGCCGAGCAGGATGCGCAGCACGCCGAGCCCCCTGGAGATGATTTCCCGGTGATAAAATTCCGCGACGGCTGGAAACATCGGTCCCTCCGCCAGGATCAGCCGCAGCAGATGCCGGCGATCGGTCTCCAGCACCTCCCGCCTGAAGAGAGCGTAGAACATCGAGACCGCGAAGCGCGGCGTAATGCTTTCGTTCGCGACGAATTCGCCCATCTGGCCGAGGATGGGCGAGGCGACACCGGACACCAGTTCGGTAAACAGCGCGTCCTTGTCCGGAAAATGCAGGTAGACGGTGCCCTTGGCGATGCCGGCGCGGGCTGCGACATCCTCCATCCGGGTGGCGGCAAAGCCCCGCTCGGCAAAACAGGCAAAGGCGGACGCAAGGATTTCGGCCCGGCGCTGCTGCGGATCCCGCTTCTCTCTTCGTTTCTCGGCCATCGCGATTCCAAATATGACTGACTGGTCGGTCATTATCACCTATTGGAGGATTTTGCAAACAAAAGTCATTAGGGTGGTGGTAGGGGTAGGTGCAGTATAATGAAGCGGACGGAGGGTTCTGAGTGAAAGGCGTTCGAGGGCGAGATACGGAGAATGGCTGAAATTCCGGAGGCAAGGCCTCAGACCTATGAGTTGCCGCTGAGCGGACAGCTTCGAATGATGATTGGCGCCTTTTGGGCAGCGCCGGTCCGCAATCGGGTGCTTGTCCTGACGGCGGCGCTTTTGATCGTCATCTTCTCCACGACCTATGCCCAATACCGCCTCAACGTATGGAACGGGCCTTTTTACGATTCGCTCGAACGGCGCGACATGCCGGAATTTCTGAACCAGCTCGTCGTGTTCGCGGTACTCGCCTTCACATTGACGCTTCTCAACGTCATCCAGGCATGGCTCAACCAGATCACGGCGATGCGGATGCGGGAAGGGTTGGCGCGAGATCTGGCGAATGTCTGGCTCGTGCCGGGGCGGGCGCTGAAGCTCACGAGCGCCGGCGCGATCGCCGCCAATCCCGACCAGCGGCTGCACGAGGATACCCGAATCCTGGCGGAGAACACCACGAACCTGGCGATCGGGCTCGTCAATTCCACGATTCTTCTGGCAAGCTTCATCGGCGTGCTCTGGGCCATCTCGTCCGACTTCGTTTTCCATTTCGGCGACAGAAGCATCTCGATCCCGGGCTATATGGTCTGGGCAACGGTCCTCTATGCGGTGATCGGCTCGATGCTCAGCAATATCGTGGGACAACGGCTGCCGCGGCTCAACGCGGACCGTTACGCCCGCGAGGCGGACCTGCGCGCGGTGCTGATGCGCACCAACGAGAACATGAAGCCGATCACGCTTGCCCGCGGCGAAACGAGCGAGCTGCGCCGGGTCCACCTGGCGATCGACAACGTGCTCGAAATGCTTCGCCAAGTCGCCTGGGCGCTTACCAACCTGACCTGGGTTTCCGCAGGCTTCGGCTGGCTGGCGCTGGTCGCTCCGATCATCATCGCCTCGCCGATGTATTTCTCCGGCGGGCTTTCCTTCGGCGGCTTGATGATGGCCGTCGGCGCGTTCAACCAGGTCAATCTGGCGCTCAGGTGGTATGTCAACAATTTCGGGGTCATCGCCGATTGGAAAGCCACGCTGGCACGCGTCTCCTCCTTCCGCAACGCGTTGCTTGCGATGGACACGCCGGCTGTGGAAGGTGAACTGCTCACCTATCGCGAACAATCCGATGCGCAGGGCATCCGCCTGTGCGGCGTAATGGTCTATGGCGACCCCGACCGCGGCGAGGCGGGGCACGGCATCCGTCTCAGGGAAGGCGAATGCGTGATCAGGCCGAGCGGGCGGGTGATGATCAACGGCGATCCGGGCGCCGACCGGCATCTCTTCTTCCAGGCGCTCGCCGGCATCTGGCCGTGGGGGCGGGGCGAGATCGGCCTGCCGCCCAGGGATGGCATGGTCTTCCTGCCTCAGGAAGGCTACCTGCCGACAGCGACCCTCAAAGAGGCGATGACCTATCCCACCGGCCTGCCGGATGGCAGCGACAAAGCGCTGGCCGAGGCGCTGGAAAAAGTCGGGCTGCACCGGCTCGTGGATCGCCTGAACGATGTGGAGCGATGGGACAGGGTTCTCGACAAGGATGAGGAGGCGCTTCTTTCGATTGCCAATGCCGTGCTGCGCAAACCCGAATGGGTGATCATGGACGACGTGCTGGAAGGCCTGGAGCCGGAAACGCGGGAGCGTATGCTCGACGTGCTTGCCGGCCTCGACACTTCGACCCTGGTCTATATCGGCCGCGCCGAGGACTATCTTGAAAAGTTCTCGCCGACGATTTTCCATCTGTCGCCATTGCAGCAAAACGGCAAGGGTTCCCAGAAGGCAGCTGAAGCCAAGGAAGAGGCATGACATGAGCCGCCATCCGGGAACCAACAGGACGGCGCAGTGTGTTGTCTGCGGCCGAGCCTTTCCGTTGCCGAAGCTTCGCAAGATCGGTCAGCTCAGGCCGGGCCTGCACGAGATGATTGCCGCCGAAGTCGCCGATTGCGGGACCGAAAGCCTGATCTGCGACGAAGATCTCGCCCATTATCGCCGCCGCTATGTGGAAAAGCTGCTCGCGGAGGAGCGCGGAGAGCTTTCCGAACTCGACAGACAGGTGCTCGACAGTTTCGAGAAGGGTGTTTCCACAGTGCAGAGCAGCGCTGCCAATGTGCTGGAGCGCAAACCCACATTGGGAGAGCGGACAGCCGACCGGGTTGCTTCGTTCGGCGGCTCCTGGACCTTCATCCTGTTCTTCATGGGCGTGCTTTTTTCCTGGATGGCGCTCAACGTCTCCGGCCTTTTTGCCGAGCCTTTCGATCCATATCCCTTCATCCTGCTGAACCTTGTCCTGTCCTGTCTTGCAGCCCTGCAGGCGCCTGTCATCATGATGAGCCAGCGGCGGCAGGAGGAGAAGGACAGGCGGCGCGCCGAAAACGACTATATGATCAACCTGCGCGCCGAACTCGAAATCCGCCAGCTGCACGAAAAGATCGACCATCAGATGGCCCATCAGTGGGAGAGGCTGGCCGAATTGCAGCAGATCCAGATCGACCTTCTGGAGCGGGGCGATACCCAGAGGGGGTAGCTCTTTTGATGATGCCGGCCCGCGGAAGGCGGCGCAAAATCATCAGGTCGGCGTGCACTGGATGCGGTTGGCGTTCGGCCTGCGCAGGTTGAAAAGGTTACCGGCAAGAATCAAGGCAGCGCCCAGCGCCGTCAGGCCATCGACAGCCTCGGCATAGAGCAGATATCCGAGCAGCGCCGACAGCGGAACCCGCAGATAGTCCATCGGCATGACCGTCATCGCGTCGCCGTGGGAGAGAGCCTTGGCCATGCAATAGTGGGCAAATGTGCCTGAAAACGCGATGACGAGGATCCACGGCCACATTTCTGCGGATGGCCAGACCCAGACCCGGAGCGCCGGTACGAGCCCGACCACCGACTGGATTATGAGCATCCAGAAGATGATCTTCGTCGCACTGTCCGTGCGCGTCAGGAGCTTGGTCATGATGAAGGATATGGCGAAGACGAAGGCGGCTCCAAGTACGACCAGGTGACCGGGGTTGAGTGGGGCTGCTCCCGGCCGGACGATCAGCACGACGCCCACGACGCCGAACAGGATCGCCACGCCCTTGCGCCATGTCAACCGCTCGCCGAGAAAGGCCGCGGCCATCAGGGCTGCCCAGATCGGCGCAGTGAACTCGATGGCGATGACCTGCGCCATCGGAATCAGGGTGAGGCCCATCAGCCACGCGAACTGGCCGATATAGTGGGCGACGTTGCGGCCGATATGGCTCGGCAGGATCGACGTGCGCATCGCCCGTATGCCGCCTTCGCGAAAGACGAACGGCAGCAGCATGAAAAACGCGATCACGGAACGCATCTCCATGACCTGGAAGACATCGAGTTCACGCGTTATCGCACGCCCCGAGACGGCCATCAGCAGAAGCAGGGCGATCGAAGCCATCATCCAGGCCGCAGCCTTCATGTTCGACGGACTATTGTTCACTGATGTCTCCTCTGGACGCAGGACGGAGGCGAAAGCCTAGCGCCACATGCCCCGCATGCGGGCAGTCACGTCGATACGCACCTGATGGCGGGCCTGGCGTTCGGCGTCGGACATGGGTGCGACGACCGGCCAGGCGGCGGTTTCGAAGAATTGCAGCAGCGTTGCCGGGATGAAGCGGGTGCGAGCGGCGTAGACATGCTTGTCGCCCTGCGACGCCTGGCCGTGCACAAAGAAGCGCTGCGGGGTGATGAGGTGCAGGTGGTCCTTCGCCCGGGTCATCGCGACATAGAGCAGGCGGCGTTCCTCCTCGATCTCGGCGGTCGAGCCGACGCCGAGATCGGACGGGATGCAGCCGTCGACGCAGTTCAGAAGGAACACCGACCGCCATTCCTGGCCCTTGGCGGAATGGATAGTGGAGAGGATCAGGTAATCCTCGTCAAGCAGCGGCGTCCCAGCCTCGGCGCTCGTGGCATCGGGCGGATCGAGCGTCAGTTCGGTGAGGAAACGTTCGCGGGAATTATAGCCGGACGCAATCTGTTCGAGCTGCAGGAGGTCGGCTTTCCGCGTCTCGGCATCTTCGTGGATACGGGCGAGATGAGGCTCGTACCATTGGCGGGCAAGGCCGATCTCGGCAGGCCAGCCGGCGCCGCTTTTGCGCAGTGCCGCCAGCATGTCGACGAAGGCCGGCCAGTCCTCGCCGGAACGCGGCGGGGTGGGGATTTCCTGCAATGCGGCGAGCGGTTCGGGATCGGCAGCGATGGCGTCGAGGATTTTTCCTGCCGTCTGCGGGCCGATGCCGGGGATGAGCTGCATCAGCCGGAAGCCGGCGACCCGGTCGCGCGGGTTCTGGGCAAAGCGCAGCGCAGCCAGCATGTCCTTCACATGTGCGCTGTCCAGAAACTTCAGGCCGCCGAACTTCACGAAAGGGATGTTGCGGCGGGTGAGCTCCACTTCCAGCGGACCGGAATGGTGCGAGGCGCGGAAAAGCACGGCCTGCTGTTTGAGCGTCATCCCGGTTTCGCGGTTTTCGAGGATCTTTTCGACGATGTAGTTCGCCTGCTCGGTCTCGTCCTTGACGGCGACCAAGCGCGGGCGCTCCGCGGACTGTCGGTCGGTCCAGAGGTTCTTGGTAAACCGCTCGCGGGCGAGGTCGATGACGCCGTTGGCGGCGGCGAGGATCGTATTCGTGGACCGGTAGTTACGGTCGAGGGTTACGATATTGGCCGGCGGATCGAAGGAGGCCGGGAAATCGAGGATGTTGCGGATCGTCGCGGAGCGGAAGGAGTAGATCGACTGGGCATCGTCACCGACGACCGTCAAACCTCGCCCGCCGGGCTTCATCGCCATGAGGACCGAGGACTGCAGGCGGTTGGTGTCCTGGTATTCGTCGACCAGAACGTGGTCGAAGCGGCTGCCGATATCCTCGGCGATTGCAGCCTCGCTGATCATCTGCGCCCAGTAGAGCAGGAGATCGTCGTAATCGAGGACGTTCTGGGCCTGCTTGGCCTCCACATAGGTCGCGAACAGTTCGCGGAGCTGCTTTTCCCAGGCGGAGCACCAGGGGAAGTGAAGCTTCAGCACCTCGTCCAGCGGCGTTTCGGAATTGACGGCGCGGGAATAGATGGCGAGGCAGGTGCCTTTCGTCGGAAAGCGGTTTTCGGTCTTCGAGAAGCCGAGCTCGTGGCGGACAAGGTTCATCAGGTCGGCGGAGTCTTCCCGGTCGTGGATGGTGAAATCCGGATCCAGGCCTATCTCACCCGCATGCAGGCGAAGCAGCCGGGCACCGATGCCGTGGAAGGTGCCTGCCCAGGCGAGAGCATCGGTCATGATCCCCGACTTGGCGCCCAGCACCTGCGAGCAGATACGCTCGACGCGCCGGGCCATTTCAGAGGCCGCGCGGCGGGAAAAGGTCATCAGGAGGATGCGGCGCGGGTCGGCGCCGGAGACGATCAGGTGCGCGACGCGATGGGCAAGCGTATTGGTCTTGCCAGAGCCCGCGCCGGCAATCACCAGAAGCGGGCCCGCTGGTCCGCCATTCGGCACGTCCGAGCCATGCTCCACCGCCCGGCGCTGCGCATCGTTGAGTTTTTCCAGATAGGCGACCGACATTCCGTTCCTGATTGGGCCGTTCCTGATTGAGCCCGTTCCCGATGTGTTCGAATTAGCTCTAGCTGATTCGCTTGGCTTCGCCTTCCTTTCCGTCTTCCTGCCTCCCGCTTTTCAGGCAACTGCAGAGGTTTACGCCGGATTGGAACCTTGGAACCTTTTTTCACGTTATCCGCCCATCAACGCGAAGGAATAACTCCATGCTGAAGTGGGCACTTATTTTTCTGGTCATCTCGCTGATCACGGGCTTTCTCGGCTTTTCCGGCATTTCGGCCGCAACCGCGAGCATCGCCAAGATCCTGTTCTTCATCGCGCTCGTCATCTTCCTGGTCTTCCTCGTGCTGGCGCTGATGGCCGGCGCCGCATTGACCTAGGCCTTCCGACGCGACATCCCGATCCCTCGGCGGACGCGGGGAGGTGCCCATCGCGGCCCTCTCCGCGTTTCGTATCTGTGGACGCCGGAAAAGAAAAAGCCCCGCCGAGATACGGGCAGGGCAGTTGGGGAAAATCCGCGCCAGCTGACGCGGATGAACTGACATTTCGCATATCCAGCGGCGATCGGCGAGGCTGGTTCCGGGTGATTCGGTACGGTTGCCCGCAACAATTTGCAGCCGGTCACGCCGTCTTGCGGTAGCGGCGGGCCACGTAGACAACGCCGCCTCCGGAAAGTCCCTTATAGAGGATCGAGCCTTGCGCTCCTGAAAATTCGGTCATGAAGCGCCGCATCAGCCGGGCACGGCCGATGCGTTCGCGTTTTCTCGCTTCCGCCGCGTCAAGCGCCGCAACGACGCCTACGGAAAGGCTGCGCTCCGCCACCAGCTCAAGCCCCGGTACGGAGAGCTGACGGTCGAGTTCGGAAAGTTTGCCCTTTGGCCGCATGTCGGCAAAGGTGAACCAGCCGCCCGGCGCAAGCACGCGGGCCGCTTCGCTGGCAAAGGCGGGGACGTTTGCGTAGCAATGGGAGGATTCGATGTTGACGACCACGTCAAACGAGCCGTCGGCAAAAGGCAGTCGCTCCGCATCGCCGACTTCAAAGGAAAGCGAAGCCGTGTCGGCGTTCAGCCGCCGCGCAAGGCGCACCGTCTCCGGCGAGTAGTCGAGGCCGACGACGCTCGCCGGCGCATGGTAGCGCGCGATATAACGCGATCCGCCGCCACGCCCCGAACCGATTTCGAGAACCCGCGCGCCTGCCAGCGGCAATCCTTCGACCGCCTGATGATAGAGGCCGATAAAGGCCCGTTCGGGCTCGTCTTCCGCTTTCAGCGGAAAGGCGGCGCCTTCGGGCATGAAGCCGTAGTTCATGAAACGCCAGTCGTCGTCCCGCCAGAACCGGGACAAGATGTTGTAAACGCCGCGCCATGCCCATTTCTGGGTTCGCGGAAAGGCGCCGCGCTCGACCGCGTTCAGGACATTGGAGAACATGTTTCTTGCCATGGTCTCGGTCCTACTGAGCCGGCGCGGCAGCGGCTGCCGGCGGCATATCCTGATAAAGCCAGGCCCGCCCCTTGCGCACCAGTTCGGCATCGTCGCTGTTCTTCGGATCGAAACCCGGCAGGTAATATTTCAACACCAGGGGCATGCAGCGCCGCCAGAAGCCGGGGGCGAAGAACACGACCCAGATGAAGCGCAGCCAGAAGCGGATGCCGGTCTTGACGCCGTCGGTGCGGGCATAAAGCCGCGTATTTCGCAGAAAGATCAGCAGGAATGGAATGACCGTGGCATTCATCGCCGAGACCCGCAGCAGGTAGCGTTTCCAGCCGGGCAGATCTGGCGTCACCGCCTTCAAGACATCGAGCGCCACCGCCTTGTGCTCGAGCTCCTCCAGAGCATGCCACATCCACAGGCGACGGTAGGCTGGCGCTGCCGTTTCCAGAAGGTCCGGGCGGCGCAGGGTCACCGTCGACAAGGTTGCGGTCAGGTGTTCGATGGCGCAGGTAACGGCCAGCCGGTGCAGCGGGTTCTTGGCGACCCCGAGCGCAAAACGGACCGGCTTTTCCATTTCCTCGACGTCATAGCCGAGCGACGCCATGGCCTTGTTATAGTCTTCGTGTTCGCGGGTATGGAAAGCTTCCTGCACCGCATAGCCGTTGATTTCCGCCGCCAGCTCCCGATCCGTGAGCTTCGACGCGTAGTGCTTCAGGGAGCGGATGAAATAGCGCTCGCCTTCCGGCAGGAAGATGGAAAGACCGTCCGCCATCACCGTCTTGATGATGTCGCCGTCATACCAGTGCCGCGTGGCGTTTTCCAAAATTCCGAAGCGGATGTCGCGTGGGATGATGTCTGCTTCGTCTCCCGCCGCATGCTCACTAAAGCTGCTCGATCCTGCCATTATCCACCTGTTTGTTCGAAACCGGACGCCGGTGCACCGCGACCCGCCGGACTGCAACCACTGTCCCCCGCGTTATTGCAGATCGGCAAGCGGCAGGGCAAGATCATCGTTGTCCGTTGCCGACCCAATACCGAAATTGCGTCGGGATTGCGCCGGCCGAAAGGCCAAGACGCAAAAGCGCCGCCCAAGCAGCGGGTTCGGCCAGCCGGATCAAAGTCGTGAGAAGGTGAAAAAGCGGGTTATGTCGTCAACCGCGCAAACGCCTGAGAAACCAGGAAAGAGGGATGGTGGGCGTGACAAGGATCGAACTTGTGACCCCTACGATGTCAACATTGCTCTCCTAGCTGAACACCCGGCAAATCCGGCAAAAGAGCACTATGTGTAGCGAACCTAACGGCGTTTCCGGCAGCAAGTTCCGTTTCCGTTCCAAGTTTCAGGTTTTCCGAACCTAAGGAGCACTATGTGCACCTAGATGTTCAGGCTGTCCGCAAGCTTCCGCAGATGTGTCGGTGAGAATCGCGCATAGATCCGGGTCGTCACTTTCACGTCATTGTGGCCAAGGTACTGACTGATCTCCTCCATGTTGTGCCCGTCCTCGGCCATCCAGACCGCCGCGGAGTGTCGGAGCATATGCGGAGAAACATCCGGACGGCCGATCGCCGTGCCGGCAGCCTTGAGGCCCTTCTTTATGGATTTGATCGGTTCTCCGGCCCATTCAACGACATAGTTCGTGACGCTGAGCCGGTGCGCGGCCTCAAGCGCCTCGAAGAGGGTGTCGTTGATCGGGATCGTTGCACGACCTTTGCGCTTAGCCTTGTCAAAGGGGTTTCGTAGCCGGATCATGCGGCGCTCGAAGTCAACTCGGTCCCAGGTAAGCTGCAGCGCGGCTTCATTCCTGGCGCCGGTCCCGATCATCAACCGAATCGCCAAGGCAACATGCGGAGCTTTCGCAGCTTCGATGAGGGAGCGGACTTCCTCGCGTGTAAGATGGGCGTCCTTCGGCTCCGGCTTTGACGGGCGCTCGATGTGCGGCGCTTTCGTGATGAGTTTGTTCTTCTCCGCCCAGAGCAGGACCATTCGCAGATGGCCAAGCTCTGTATGGATCGTGCCGTCTTGCACACCCTCAGGGCACTGCTTGGTACGAACGGCGCGCCGTTCCTCGGTGTGAGCGCGGCAGTCAGCGACCGATATTGTCTCTGCCTCCATCGCGCCGAAGCGCTTCTGCAGCGCTTTCCAAGTATGCTCCATGGTGCCGACAACGGCGCGGCCTTCCATGTCGAGCTTATAGCCCTCCCATAGATCTGCTACCGTTGTCCCGCGCGGGCGAGTGAGTTCCGCGTATCGAGACGTGGCGAGGCGGGCCGCCTCTGCCTTGTCTGTTGTTCCAAGTCGATAACGTCGGCGGATTCCGTCGGCGTCGTCCCATGTGACGCAGAATTCTCCGTTAAGCCTTGTGAGGCGCCAGTCTGGCATTCGAATTTCTCCACGTCTTCCAGTCGTATTCTAAGCAGTTTCCCGCCGAGCCGGAAAGACGGCAATTCACCTGAGGTGATCATGTTTCTGATGTGTCTTTCAGAGCAAAGCCAACGCTCCGCCAACATCGCGGGTGTCAAAGCTTGCATTGTAGGTTCTCCCCGTTATTCGACTTATCCACAGGGTGAGACGCCACCTCCCGCGTCGAGGGTGATGGGGAGAGAGCTGCGCGACCAGCATCAGTGATCCGATACGTGGCGTTGACCTCACCGTATTCTACGAGGCCGCGTTTATGGAGCGCCATAAGAACGTCTTGTGTGCGCTTCCAATCGGTTCTGGCGCCGTCGTCTACGCGCCGTTCCGCAACCTCGAATGCCGCTGACCAGTCCTGGCAATGACCTAGGACTTCTCGCTGCGTTGGCGTCAGCTTAGCCATCGTTCTGGCCCTCCGATGCGAGGGCGGCGCGAGCCGCGTTGATCGCGGCGACCTTGTGATGGATTAGGACGCCGTCTGCATCCCGCCTCCACGGCAAGTCAGGCGGGAGCATATCAGCCAGCACCTTGCGAAGGCGGTCCACCTCGACTTGAAGCGCATTCGCAGCTTTTACGGCTTCGTTCGCTCGTTCCCATGCTTCGCTATCACTGGCCTGCTGTTTCGAGAGAGACAATCGCCGATACGCTATGATGACGCGCTCGTAGGAAGCGATCCACGCGGCCGGGTCGGTTGTTGCTTCCCTCTGCATCTCCTCAAGGGCGAGCTTGGCGAGATGGTGGATTTCTTCTTTGGATGGGAAGACGCTGTCACCCCGCAAATGTTTCTCAGGTGCTGGGTCAGGGAAAGCACAGCCGTCGTCGCAGTTGTACCCGTCGCAGTCCCGGCACCGCTCATGATGCTGGGGTGCTGATCCCGTCAGGGCAGCAATGACCGCCTCTGCCTGCTTCCGCTGCTTAACCTCGCGAATACGCGCATACACCTGATCCGTGGCGCCGCCGCCGTCGTTGTCGGTGAACTCCTCGGTCGGCATCCCGTCGATGGTCAGGGTGTAAGTGTTGATGCCGTCGACAAGGCGGACCTGCCTCATGCTGTAGCCTAGTTCGGCGCTGTCGATCGCGGCGGCAACGCGGTCGATCGTAGCTTGATCGATACCCCGCACATGATGTTGGGGCGGTGGGCTGGAACGAAGAATACCGGCGACTGTGAGGGCGATATGCTCGGCAACCTCCATCGGACAGGGGTAGGTCGTCTCCTCCTCTGCCTTTCGTGCCAACTGGTCTACGAAATCATGAGAGAGCGTCCATCCGCCGAGCTTTTCTATGTCGCTGGCAAGCGGCAGACCCTCCACATGCTGCTGCGGTGCGAGGGTGGCGATGACCAATTCTAGTTCGCTCAGATGGTCGCGGATGTGCTGAGCAAGAATATCCTGTGAGTGGGTAAGCCCCTTCACGCGCTTGCCGTCTACGATCGGACCCTCGGGGCTGTTCTGTTCAGCAATTTGGACGTTGATTTCCAGCTGGTGGCGGATAGCCGCAATGATCTCGCTCGCCTTGCTATGAGACTCGGGCGCCATCGCTGCTGCCTCTTCTCCATGTGGGGTGAGGGCGGCGGAGAGGCCGTCTATAAATCTCTGCTTGTGGGAGCGATCATCCCTGATGTCTTTTACCTGGGCCTCTTTCCATCCGGCTTCGATCATCTCATCCGTCACAATAGCGGTAGTCATGGCTGTTCCTCGCGATAGAGTTGGCGCGGTGGCAATGGAGGGAGGAAGGCCTTCGGCTCGCGCTTGGCTGCCTTTTCGGACTTGGGGAATCCGGCGCCGCGAAGCTTTTTCGCCGGAATGGTTTTGAAACCGAGATGGTTGGCCTCATTGCGCTTCGCTTTGGCGATGGCGCCTTGATCCTCGACTGTCTTTGGTTTGTGGCAGCACTCGACGCCGAGCAGCTTGCCGTCGTCGACAGTGAGCTTGCGGCTCTTGTCGACCTGGAGGGCGTCAGGAACGGTGTGGTCGACGTGATAGGGCTTGCGGCCAAGGATAAGACCGCAGCCTTCGCAGGCGATCTCGCCGTTCGACTGCATCGCGCGCTTGACGATCGCCGCATAGACAGACTTCGTGAACTCGCGGCGGCTCATCCCTGCCACCCGATCATCTTGGCGATGTCCTTCAATTGCTGCTTGAGGGATTCGAGAGAGACGCGACCGGGACCAGTAACTGGATCGGCTACGGGTGCGGCAAGCCGGTCGTCGTTCGCGCCGATGAGTTCGACGCCCCATTTTCGAGCGTAGGCAGCGCGCTTCGCTTCCAAGACCGGGGCAAATGGATCGGGTGCCTTTTCGGGAAGGCGGCGGGTATGGCTGGAGACTGAGGTCGTGCGGGTCAAAACGCATCCTCCTCTTGCTTCGGAGCGGGTTCTTCGGCCTTGATGCACCCATTCGGAACCCAGACCTGCCCGGCAGATCGGTAGCAGCGATCTTCCTGTCCCTCGACCTGATAGCAGGTCAGGCAGACAGATTTGGCGGGCTCGTTGAGAGGGCGCATATCCTCTGGACGGACCTTTATCAGCAGGGCATCGTTTTTCCTGAAGACTTCGGATGCCTCGATCTCTTCCTCGATATCCTTGCCGCTATCCACTTGGATAACGAACTTAGTGCCTCTCTCGCGGATCACGGTTCCGGTGAAAGTCAGGTGCAGAACGGATGTGTCGTATTCGTCGGATTCAAATGACTTCCAATCGAAAGCCACTCGCTGCCCGGGTGCGAAAAAGGCCTGACGCTCCCGGCATTTGAATTTCAGGCTCGTGACGGCGCTGCCGGCCAATGCCTTCTGAAGGGCAATACGCCGCTGGCACGAGGCCTTGTCGACGGCACAGTTGAAGCAGGTTGCGTAGTGCGTCATGCTGCCTTCCTTTTCCCAAGCGTGAAAGGAAGCCGCTCCGGCAAGACCCAAATGTGGTACAAGTCGGCGGCGTCGATGAGTTCGGACGCCGGAGGCATCACCTGGACGGCCGTTGCCTCAGATCCGAACAGTTCATTCTTGATGCGCTGAAGATCGCGCCACGGTGGCTCAAGGTTCGAGGCGGTGCGGATTGCGCAATGGTGGGTCAGATGACCGTCCATGTCATAGAACGGCCGGATCAGGACGACGTAAAGGTTATTCGCCTTGGCGCTCCGCACCTGCTTGCACCATCCGGAGCCGCCGGGAATGCCATCGGGCAAGTCGGTGACCCGCCATGGGCCCCAGTCACCTTTCAGGCCCTTGCGCTCGATCGCGCGGGCGGCGAGGCGTTGCTGACGGTTGCTCATTTCGCGCCGCCTTTCTTGTCCTGCTCCCGGTACTGGCGCAAAAGCTCGGTGCCTGCCTCGGCGTTGATCCTGTCAAGCTGGCGCAGCGCCCAATTCAGGCCATCGGCAAAGCCCGCAGCGCGTCCCTTGTTGTGCTCGTCGATCCAGCGCTGAGTTTGCTTGCGCTCGCGATCCTCGACGACATGGGTGACGGTGACAGCGAAGGCTCCACGCGAACGCGGTTCGGCGTTGTGATATGAGATGACGCCAGGTTCTCCGCCGACGGGAACGGTGCGCCACCATTCCTGCCGGCAGTCCTCCGCCCGAACGTATCGGCGATCATAATAAGGATCGGCGCCGGTATATTCGTTGCAGGCTTCCGCGAACTTGTAAGCATCGTAGTGGCCGCGAGCAAAGAAGCCCATGACGGAGCCGCTATCCAGCTCACGGGATTCCTCAATGTAAATTCCGTGGCTCCTGCCCTCCTTCCACTTCAAGGACGCATCGACGAGGAAATTCTGCAACTCCTCTCGGGTGATGAGGCACATCTCCGGATATTCAGAAGGGCTGGTGCGGTCGCCCTTGTCGAGCAATGTCTGCCAAGATTGTTCCAGGAGGGGCTGGATGCTCATACTTGCGCTCCCTTTGCCTTGGCGATCATGCGCTCAAGCGGTGAGAGGTGGTTTTCGATGGACTTTGGCTTCAGCGGCGGCAGGCCGTGCTTTTCGAGATACTTGCGGGAGTGCTTAGCCCAGACCTTCCGGCCCCAACTCGTCGAGGCAAACTCCCATGGGCGAGCGGCGCGCAACGCTTTCTTCCGAGCGGCTAGATCAGCGTCAGCCGGAAGGTTGCGGTCAACTTCGCCGATGACGTGGGAGGCGGTGGCTTGCCAATTGATCATCGGCTGTACCTCGCCTCGATAGTCTTCACGTCCTCGCCTGTCAGGGCGGCGTGAGCATCGGTCAGGAGGCGGAAAGATTCGGTGCCGAAGCCAACATGGTAATAGAGCTTGTCGTCCCGTTGGGACCGGTCGAGCAGATACTTGATTGCTCTGCCGGCCTTGTCGATCTTGGCTTGCAAACCGGCGAAGTGCCGATCGGGCGAGGTGTCTTCCGGCACGTCATCCTGATGGATGGCCTTCATGTGCCAAGGCTCGACTGAAGCTTCTGCCTCGGCGTCCGCCTTTGTGTAGCGGCCGGCGTCGAACTTGAAGCTGGTGTAACCCTGCTTGTTCGGGCGGTAGAAATACGAGCCCTTCTTGATGAGGTGGTCGGGAGCTTCGGTCATGCCGCGCCGCCTTTCGCCTTGGCGATGGCGGATCGAGCGTAATGTTCGGCCTGCTGGTGAACTGTCGAACCCATGCAGCCGCAGTCCCGCCCATCGCAGCAAAGTCTACGATCAGGCTCTGAATAGGCGTGAAGCAGTTCTTCCAGCGCCAGCAAGAGCTCTGGCGCGGCGGCGATCAGGCGACCATTCGAAATGTCACGGTCTTCATCACGACCGTTGCTGTGCGCGAGGAAACAGACGCGGTTGTCTGGCCCGCTCCATACGATCTGGTTATCTGGCGCGCCGTCTACGGTCCACGGGCCGGGGGTGTGGGAAGGTGCTTCGGTCATGCCGCAACCCTCACGCTCGCGCGCCTGACGAACTCACCGAATTTGAGGCTCGGGTAGATGTCGGAGATATTGAGGTAGAGCAGGTATCTCGCCTGGGCTCTGGACCTGGCCGGGATGCTTTCCCTGTAGCCGTTGAACTCGACGATATAGGATCGCCATGGCTTGCCCATATGGACCGCCTGTTCTTCCAGATGCTTCTTGAGCGCTATCCGGCCCGCGTCGGTAACTGAGAAATAGGCCATGCCCCGGACGAGCCCGTCGAGTTCCCAGTTCTCTGACGCACCGAAGGCCTTGGCGTCATCGCTGTTCACATCGGTGGCGAAATAGTTGCGGTAGGATTCGCGCATAGGATCGACCGGCCGACCGAGCGCGTGGTCAATATGGTCGAACGCCTTGTCTTTGAGGTATCGGTTGACGCTGGGGTTGTTCATGCTGCTCTTTCCTCCGCCAGAAAGGCCAGCGGATCAAAGCCGACGGTGTCGGCGATCAGCGCCATGGCCTGGTTCATGAATTCGCAGAATTCTTCGTGGCTCATCTTGTCGAGCGCGATGCTGTCCGGAACGAGGGTGATCTCGCCAGTGCGAAGGTTCACGACCTGCTCGCGATAGCCGAAGGTCATCTTGATATCGCGGTGTAGGTTCTCGGCGCTGCCCCATTTTTGCGTGACCTTCACGACAAGCCCCAAGGCTTTCCAGTAGGTGCGGAGCTGCTTGTCCGACCGCTTGGTGACGGGCGCGATCTCAAAGATCGTCCCTTCCGGGATCGACGCCAATTTCTCGGCGTCGTCCTGGGTATGAGCGCGCAGTCCGCGCGGCGTCATGATCGTCTGGATGAGTGGGGGCTTCTCCTTCTTCCGCATGATCAGCCCCCATTCAGCGGATTAAGCTTCGCGAGGCGGCGGCTCTTGATCGCATAGGCGGCTTCGATCATGTCGGCATGGCCCTCCGTCTCGAGCACGGCCGGGGCGTCGAAGTCGTTCCAGATCTCTTCGACGCTGGCTTCGTCAGGAGCACTGTCGAGCGCAGTCTCGATTTCGTTCAGGAAGTCGCCGAGGATGAACTCCGATGCTTCGGAGGCTTCTTGCTCGGGTCCAACGTCAACGGTTTTGGCGGATGGCGGAGCCGGTGGCTTTGGAGGAACCGGAGGCTTCGATGCAGCCTTCACCGTCTCTGCTGCCGGCGTGACGTCGCGCATCTCCTCAATGTCGGCGATCTCGCGTGCCTCGAACTCGTCACGGATACCGCCAAGCACGTCGCCGAAGAGTTCGCGGAGGCAGTAGCCAGCCGCTCGCCAGGCCAGCATGCGCTTCGGGAAGCGGTACCAAGGTGCATCGTTTGGCACGTTGTCGCGCCAGACCTTCTGACCATTTTCCCATACCTGCTTCTTTACGACAGCGCGCTCGTCCCAGAGGCGCGCGCGAGTTGCGTCATCCTGACTGAACTCGACGCGCTTCTCTTCCCCGGTGTCGCTGCGCTTGGCTTCGCAGTAGCCTACAAGCTTGCCGCCGACCTCGTCGCAGCCGGTACGAAGGTACGCGACCCTGCCGGACATGCGGACGACATTGATAAGGCCGTCTCCGTAAAGCGCGGGCTTGCCGTTGATCACGGTGAAGCTCCGAAGGCTGACCATCGGCTTGAGGCCAAGCTCGGCGCCGGACATGATGGCGACCGCCACGGCAGCCGCGGCGTCGTCGCCGGTCAGCTTACCGACGAGTGCCGCCGGCGCGAGGCCAGAGGCAACGACGGCGCGGGATACCCGCATTGTCTCTTCGAAAGTCTGCGGGACTATGGCGATAACATTGCCGCCACCTGCAAGTGCTGGAACGTAAGCGTTCATGATGGGGCTCCTATCGATCGACGTCATCGAAGATCGATCGATTGCCCTTTTCATCGAGCATCGTCCGGTCTTCTGAGTATTTGCGCTGTCCGTTGGGGTACTTGGCGGCCTTCTCTTCGTCGGTGCGAAGGTCCTCGACCGCGCGGAGGATCAACTTCTCCGCTTTGTCAGAGGCGTCCTTAATCGCCACGACCTCGACCTTCGTCTCGCCTTTGGAAGTCGCGACATAGACGCGGTCGCCGACGTTCACCGTCAGGTCGGCCGGGATGAAGTAGTCATAGGTCTTGTCGTCCTTCTGCCACTTGAACTTGACAGCGGCGACGAGCAGGGGAGTTGCTTCGGACATCAGGCAGCCCTCTGCTCTTCGACGCGCTCGACGCCCGGCAGAGACTGCCCTGCTTTGATCGCGCGGTTCGCGAGTTGATCAATGACGGCCAGCAGATCTGGATGCTTCATCAGGACAAGAGCTGTGGCGGCGGCCTGATAATCATTCACGCGGGCGTTGACGAAAGTGCGAAGGGCGACACGTGCGCCGGTCCGGCCGGCGCTCGCGTTACGCGCCTGAGCTTCGCGCTCGGCATCCGCTGCCTGCTGTGCGAGGCGTTCAGCTTCGGCCACGCGGTTGTTGTGTTCGGCGATTGCCGCCGCGTCGGCTATCCCGTCGGCAACCTGTTTCGCGGCTGCCTTTTCGGCTGCAATCCGTGCTTCGTCCGCTTCTCGCGCAATCCGGTCGGCCTCCTCGCGAGCCTTGCGCTGGCGTTCCTGCTCCAAGCGCTGCTGCTCCTGCAGGTAAGCATCCATGTGACGCTTGAGCCGCTTGCTAAGGTCAGCCGGATCTTCCTTGAGGCCGCGCCACTTGTCGTCGATGCGCCGGCTCTCGTCGAGGCTCGGTTGCTTTTCGACTTTGTGAAGGTCGGTTGCCTTTTTGGCGATCGTCGCGAGCCGCTTGGACCAGATGGCCGCGCGATCGGCGTCGGCCTGCGTCGTGATCGGCTTTTTGAGGAAAGCAGCAACCTGCTCCTTCTCGGCTTCAAACTCGACCTGCAGCGCCTCGAACGGATCCGATGGGAGGTTGTGGCCGATGGCCGGAGCCTCCGGCTCATCATCCCAGCCGCCGCCGTCGATAGCCTTGTTATAGGCTTCATAGGAGATCGGGTTCCGGCAGCAGAACGTCCAGATCTCGGCAGCGTTGATCGCGCGCTCGCCGCGCATCGCGTGCCATTCGCCGTTCTCGAACCAGATCGCGACGGGCTCCCACGGCTTATCCTTGAACCGCGTGCGGTAGTATCCCTGCTGCGGGTCGCTGTCGTGGATCGGGCCGAAGTTGCCGGCAAGAGCGTCCTGCCACCATTTCCATGCATTATCGTTGGACATAGACATTCTCCTGGTTGGCGCGGGCCAGCTTTTTGCTCTCCGGCACGGCGATGAAGACGAATGAAAGGGAGATGAGGGCGAGCACGATGCAGAGGCTCGCGCCGTAGGTGAGGAGGGCCATACCCGCGCGGCGCTTTGCCTCGACGGTCTTGATCTTGAGATTGATCTCAGCGAGACGGGCGGAGGCCGATTGGCACTCGCCGGGATCGCAACAGCAGCCGTCAAAGGCGCGGGTTGTGCAATGGTCAGCCATTATTCAGCGGCCTCCAACAGCATGGCGTCTTCCGCCTCAGGAGCTTCGTCCTCAGTGGACCGCATCAGGATCTTCCACTCGGCAGCGCTCGGCACATCCATTTCAGCGCAGAGGCGGTCGAACTCTTCGCGCTCGCTTTCGGTAAAGAAGGCCACATCGACGAAGTTCTTCACGAGGAACCGGCGGCGCATGAAGGATACGAGCGTCCGCATCTCGCGGGTGTCGAAGTTGTGGGATGTGATTGCTGCGGTGTGCATCGCGGTCCTCATTCGTTGATGAGGTCAATGTAGGAAATTTCCTATATTCCTGTCAATAGGAAAAATCCTGCCGATAAGATTTTTCCGGACTCGGATAAATTGTTCTTGTTTTGTTCTGCAATCGGAGTCAGGCTAGAGGCCGCAACAAGAAAATCCCAACAGCGGAGAAGCCGTAATGATCACGTATTTCGTAGTGCAGAGCTTTACGCGGGGCAAAAGAGGCGCCTTGCTACCGGACATTCCCATCCAGGCGACTGACCAGGCGCACGCCTTTAGGATGCTCGATCGCTTGGCAGCTCAAAAGGCAGGCGTCGTCGCATTCAGCAGATCTGGAGATCCAGCGACGGGCGAATATACCGACGCAGTAATCCTCGGCACCTACGGAGACTTGCCAGACGAAGCGGCGGAAATGGCGGCTTAGCGAGCGTTATATTTCCCAACGACCCTATGACAAATCGACCATTCAACCCGGCTTTCGGTGAACTCCATGGCCGGGTTGTACTGCTTCAACCGCCATTCGCTGTCATTGAAAGACGTGAGGCGTTTGATGATTGCCTCTGCCTCATTGTGGGGAGGGACATGGAAAAGGACGACATCGCTATCGCGCGCCGGCGGCAGATGCGGATGCACAAGCGCCATGTCACCCGGCCAGTAAGCCGGCTCCATAGAGCTGCCGGTAAGTAGCACGCCATATGCGTCCCGGACACCTTCAAGGATCGCTGGGCGTTTCACCATCTCCACCGGATCAAAGGTGATAATCACGTGACCTTCGCCACCTTGTGCTGCAGCGAAGATTGGGAAATCCCGTGCGCCAACAAGCTCGCTACCCGGAGTGATGATCGGTTTGAATGCCGTCTGTCGGCCGCTGCTCGGTGCCGTCTGCGGACCTGGGCCGCGACTAATAATGTCACGGATTAACCGTTCGTCCCGCTCTTTTAGCTCACGAGGGGTTCCGCGCTCGACGAATTGCTGAACATAGGCGTGATTTTTCTTAATCGCCGCCGACAGGCCTTTGTAGTTAGTGATGCCAGCGTCCACGGCATCTTTGATCGCTTGCCTTAGCTCGTCCATGAAAATCCGATTGCAGATTCCTATTCTTACGTCCAATAGGTATTTTCCTCTTGCAAAGCAGGAAATTTCCTACTATCGATAGGGAATGAGCGAACTAGACGAATTCAAAAACACGATTGAGCAGTTCATCGAGAAGACCTCGATGACCCCGACCCAGTTCGGGAAGCGGTTTGCAAGCGATCCGCTTTTCGTCTTCCAGCTCCGCGAAGGGCGCGAGCCGCGCTCCGCCACGCGCCGCAAGGTGCTTGAGGCTCTGAAGTCTGCCGAGGTGGCTGCATGAGCACCGAAGGCCAGGTCCCCGAAGACACCGCTCGCGAGGCTGCAATCCGTGCTGTTGACGCGGCCCGGGAGGATTTTCTCCTCGCTAAGGTATCGGAAAACGACGCTCTTCTTAGGAGAGTTGCGATCAGCGTTGTTACTGGCGCTGTCCTTGCCGAGCGCGCCCGCATCGTGGCGCGCCTCCTCGAAGAGGCAGACCTCACGCCGTGCGGCGAAGACGCGATGGTCACCCGCTCCAATGCTTTCCTGATCAAAGCAGATTTTAGCTACGAAGAGGCTGAACGCCTCTCCGACAAGGAGGAGGCATAATCCATGTCTGACGCACACGGCGTAGCCCGCGACCAACTCCGCGCATTCGTCGAGCGCATCGAACGTCTCGAGGAAGAGAAGAAGACCATCGCTGACGACATCAAGGATGTTTACGGCGAGGCAAAATCGATGGGTTTCGATACCAAGATCTTGAAGAAGGTCATCGCGCTTCGAAAAAAGGATGAGCAGGAGCGGACGGAAGAGGAGATGATCCTCGACACCTATCTCCAAGCCCTCGGCATGATCCCTCAGTTCGAAATGTTCGACCGCGAAGAGGTGAGGCCAGCGTCCCGCGAACAGCGCCGCCGGCAGATCATGTCGGAAGACATGGCTGATCACAAAGCCCTCCTCGACGAGATGGCCGATGCTGGCCTGATCTCCGAGGAAGCGCGCCAAGAGAATAAGGTTCTCGCTGACGCTGTTGCCACCAAGTTCGGCAACGGCCCGGTCGGCGACGTCAATCCACGCCTCATCAAGCAGGTGGTCGATGGCATGCAGACCGAAGCCGGTCGCGCCGCGCTGACGGCTGCCGTCGATATCATGATCGCCCGCGAAGAGGCGGAAGAACAGAATGCACCAGAGAGGCCCTCTAATAACGACAAGCCATGCTCGAAGGTAGTTCCGCAAGACAATCCTTCCCCAGCCGGCACAGGGAGCGAGTTGCTTGCGGGTCGTGAGGGCCGCCACGAAGGGGAGGCGGTCTCGACCGGCCTCCCCACCAAATCCGAGATGGACCGTGCCACGGAAGGCTCCTTTGAGACCGGAAGTGAGGCAGCGGAAAAGGGGCGCGAGGCAATCCCGGCTGGGCCGGAAGGCGTTGACCTGAACCATGCTGGCGCCGGTGAAATCCCGGCAACTAATTCCACCGCTTCCGATCAACCTCTCGCAGGAGGCGATCATGTAACCGCTCATCCCGACAACGCCGCAACGGCCGATGGGCTCGTCAGGCATACCCCATCGGCCACCTTCATCCTTCGACCTAATTGCCTGCGGCCCGAGCGCTGCGCCGGTCATGGAACGAACCACTGCCACGCTTGCAAGGTCGCAGCGCGGGAAAGTGAGGCAGCATGAACACTCGTCTGTCCGCTGCAATTCAGAGCCGAAAAGCTCAGTTCCAACCTTACTCGACATGCCCGAAATGCGAACGCGTGCTGTCGATCGCGGAAGTGATCGAGCGCCATTGCGAACGGTGCGGGCAGACAGAGCCGCAGGAGGTGAGGGCGTCATGACGTGCAACTTCCAAGTCGGCCAGAAGGTCGTTTGCATCGAGAATTGGCACCTGAATGGCCGAGGGTATGGAGACGAGATCGGCCCCAAAAAGGGGGAGGTCTACACGATCAGGGACGTTGGGTTTTTGAGCCCTGTAGATCCTGAGATGGTCGTGGTGCGGCTTCAAGAAATACGCAATCAGGAGCGGCCTTATCGGCTGTGCGGTACGTTTGAACCGTGTTTCGACGCTAGCCAGTTCCGCCCGGTCGTCCAGCGCAAGACCTCCATCGAAATCTTCAAAACCATGTTGAACCCGGCTCGGGAAAGGGCATTCGCATGACATCGTTTCTCTACGGCGCCTTGGCTGGTGTCCTCGTCGGCGGCTTCGTCGGCTTCATCACCGCCGGTCTCGTTTTTGCTTCCAAGTCTGGGGCTCTCGCAAATCAGCGACGTGACGAAACGAGCCAGGCCGAACCTCAATTGGTCCGAGCCGCACGGCTCATGAATTGACGGGGCTACCCCTCCAGCCCGTCAACGCTCCGGGTCGTCCTCCTCCCTAGCGACCCGGAGCACTCTTAACCGGACAGCATCATTCGCAAGTCGCATGACGACAGCTTGAGTGACGGATCCGAGACTTTGAAACGAGGCTGGTGACGATGGCGGATCGCCACCAGCAGCAGGGCTAAGCGGCGGTTGTGCCCTGCGAAATGGAATAACGGTTGGCCCAGGCGGACCGGAGACGGCGGGCAAGAGCCCGGCAAGGCGCTTCCCGCCGTCTTTTTCATCATCTCT
Source organism: Neorhizobium sp. S3-V5DH (assembly GCF_004343065.1). Classification (NCBI taxonomy): domain Bacteria; kingdom Pseudomonadati; phylum Pseudomonadota; class Alphaproteobacteria; order Hyphomicrobiales; family Rhizobiaceae; genus Neorhizobium; species Neorhizobium sp. S3-V5DH. The sequence continues at coordinate 44,149 of NZ_SMCL01000016.1, read as the reverse complement.
CCGGTGCATCTGAAAGCTCCCTTTGGACAAGGAGACAGATCGCACAGGGGCGCAGGAATGTACGGAAATAAGGATTCACGATCCGGAAATTCGGTTTCCGGATTCGGAAAGGGCAAGTCCGAGGAACAGATGACTAGCATCGCGTTACAAGAGGCTATCCGCTGGAACACCGAGCTCATGGACCGAGAGTTCCAGGGCCGCGGTGACAAGGACTATTTGATCAGGCACCGGCTCTCGCAGAAGACCGGCGTTCCTGAAAGCTATCTCTTTAGGCTTCAGCACAAGTCGAGGGGGATGAAGGATGTCGCGGGCGAATATTACAGGCGTCTAAAGCTCTACTACGACCGCGTCTGCGAAGTGAACGAGGAAGCAGCGGACCGCTACCGGTCCGAACGTCTGGGAACCAATCATGAAACGACTAACCAAAAGCCTGCTTCGGCGGGGCTGGGAATGGCTGTGCCTGCGGTGGGCAAAGCTAACCAGAAGAAAGCGTGAATAGATGAGATACGGGAGCGTTTGTTCGGGCATTGAGGCAGCAACCATGGCTTGGCGCAAGCTCGGGTGGACGCCGGAATTCTTCAGCGAGATCGAGGCTTTCCCGTCTGCGGTCCTCGCTCACCACTACGGTAGCAACATGCCAGGCGAGCCGCTGGCGAAGAACGGAATCCCCAACTATGGCGACTTCACGCAGATCGGCCCAGAAGCAGGACCTATTGACCTTCTGGTCGGAGGAACCCCTTGCCAGTCCTTTTCCGTCGCTGGAAAGCGTCTCGGACTGGATGATCCGCGCGGCAACCTCGCCCTCGAATATCTCGCCTTGGCTCGCCGCTTGCGCGCCCGTTGGATCGTCTGGGAAAACGTCCCCGGCGTCCTTTCCTCTCACACAGATGAAGAACAAGCAGAAGAGGACGTCGAAGGCGACGACGGGCTCGAAAGCGCCGACTTCGCCACGTTCCTCAGCTTCGTTCAAGAATGCGGGTATGGGTTCGCCTACCGGGTTCTTGACGCTCAATATATCCGAGTGGACGACTACGCTCGTGCCGTCCCACAGCGACGGCGCCGTGTCTTCCTTGTCGGATATCTTGGAGACTGGCGACGTGCCGCAGCGGTACTACTTGAGCCCGAAGGCATGCGCGGGGATTCTGCGCCGCGCCGAGAAGCGGGGAAAGGAGTTGCCGGAGCAATTACGGCAAGCGCTGGCCGCCGTGGCGGCACAGACGATCCGGAGCGCGGAAAGCTTGTAGCTGAGGCCTTCGGTGGCGGCAACACAAGCGGACCCATCGACGTATCGACGGCCCTGACGGCCCATGGTCAACGGCAAGATTTCGAAGTCGAGACCTTTGTTGCAGAAATCGCGGCGACTTTGCCGGCCGGCGGAAATTCGACCGGTGGAGAGCGGCAGCCAAGAATGGGAGCGGAGACAGCCGCAACTATGCTGGTTGCTCACGCGCTGCGCGGTGAAGGGTTCGACGCAAGCGAGGATGGAACCGGGCGAGGCACTCCTATCGTGCCGGTCAGCTTTGGTGGGCAGATGTCCACGCCAATGTGGGACTTCGACTTGTCTCAAACACTGCAGGAGAAGAATCCTCAGGCAGTAGCCTTTAGCGTCAGTCAGAACTCAAACGGTTTCGCCTGGGAAAGCGAGGTCAATCCGACGCTCCAAGCAAGGGCCCAGAGCGAAACGGCAAATCAGATTGACGGCGTCCGCCAAGGTTGGGCCGTCCGCCGCCTCATGCCCATCGAGTGCGAACGCCTCCAGGGATTCCCCGATAACTTCACCAACGTTCCATGGCGCGGCAAGGACACCGCACCTGATGGCCCTCGTTACAAAGCCCTCGGCAACTCCATGGCCGTCAATGCAATGCGGTGGATTGGTCAGCGCATCGACATCATGGAGAAACTGATCAAGGCGGGAAGGATTGCGGCATGACCGACCCCACCGAAATGATCGCTTGGCTCGACCGCCGCATTGCCTCCGCAATGACCTGGCTCGACGACCACGGGCGCGGCTCGAAGAAACCTCGCCCGATCGATCTCATTGAGCTCAAGGAATACGACATCGCCCGGTTCGAGGAGATCAAGGGCGCGTACCTCAAGGCGCTGAAGAAGCGCGAGGAGGCGGCATGATCCAGACCCGCTCACTTCTCGAAGGCCGTTGCACCATGCATGTAGGTGACTGCATCGAGGCGATGCGCGCCATGCCGGCGAACTCGGTCGACTGCGTCGTCACTTCCCCGCCGTATTGGGGTCTCCGCGATTATGGTGTTGCCGGCCAGATCGGGCTTGAGCGGACGCTTGGCGAGCACCTCGAAGTCATGGTCTCGGTGTTCCGTGAGGTCTGGCGCGTCCTCAAGCCCACAGGCACGCTCTGGCTCAACTACGGTGACTGCTACGCCGCCCAGCCGAATGGCAAAAGTGCAGCGGCCTACAAGGCAGACGGTACCGACGATCGCACATTCCGCGACAAGCCTTTCTCGACGGTCGGGCCTGTCTATGATCCGGACTACAATCGGACGCCGCGCGGACATTTCCAAGTCAGCGATCGCCAGAGCCGTGTCAAAACCGGTGGTCGCGTTGTCGCCGGCGGATATCTGAAGCCGAAAGACCTCTGCATGATCCCGAACCGCTTGGCGATCGCGCTGCAGGATGACGGTTGGTATGTCCGTTCTGAGATCGTTTGGCACAAACCTAACCCCATGCCGGAATCGGTCTACGATCGCCCGACATCATCGCACGAGAAGATCTGGCTGCTGACGAAGGGCGAGGATTACTTCTACGACCACGAGGCCATTCGTGAGCCTGTCTCCGGCACCGCCCACGCTCGTAAGCCGGGTCCGAACAGCCGCCAGAACGTCGATCGCGTTCCCGTCTCCAGAAAGATCAAGGTTCCCGGTGGATGGGATGTTGAGAAAGGCTCCCACGGCACCATCAATCGCAAAGGCCGCACGGAAGCAACATACAAGCTCGCTCCTGAGGGCGATCCTTATGTGAAGAGCAAGCAGTCTTTCCGAGATGGCACTTCCGACCTGACTGAAACGAAGAATGCCCGCAACGTCTGGACAATCGCACCGAAGGCTTTCCGCGAGGCTCACTTCGCCACCTTCCCGCCGGCGCTGGCCGAACGCTGCATGAAAGCTGGAACACCTAAGAGGATCTGCGCTTGCTGCGGCGCCCCGTCTGGGTGTGGCCCCATCTGCGAAGTCTTCGGTACCGAGCCTGGGATCGTCTTCGATCCCTTCGGAGGCGCTGGCACAGTGTCACTTGTCGCGGAGAAGCTCGGCCTTCGCAGCGTCATGATCGAGCTCAATCCTGAGTATGCCGATATCGCGGAGCGGAGGATCACCGGCGGACTCCCTGCCTCGATCGAGGAAGACGAGGTGGCGGCATGAACCCCCTCGAGCTCTTCCGCGCTGGTCACGACTACATCGCCATAGCGGCCTACTTCAGCACGACAGAACCGGTCATCGAAAAGGTGATCCACAAGCTTCGCCATGCGGAACGGATGACCGACCGACAGGCGGCCGCGCAGATCAAGCACGAACTTATGCGGTCCCTGGAAAAGAAGGCTCGCGACGCACGCATTCGCGCCGAACTGGCTGAAATCAGAGCGAGGCGAGCATGACAGAGCGCATGTCTGCCAAGCAGTACCGGGAAGAGATCGGTAAGCCAAAAGGCCGGAATAAGTTCGGAGCCAAAAAGACTGTCGTCGACGGCGTAACCTTCGATTCCAAGCGAGAGAGCGAGGTCTATTCGGACCTGCTGAACCTCCATCGTGCCGGCGAGATATCGGGCTTGGTTCGTCAGCGTGCTTTCAACCTGATTGTCGAAGGACAGATCATCGGACGCTATACGGCCGACTTTGCCTTCATAGACCACCGGGAAGACGGCAGGTTTCGCGTCGTCGATGTGAAGGGCGTCATCACCCGTGACTTCCGGCGCGTCCAGAAGATCATCAAGGCAATCTACAACATCGATGTGGAAGTCATAAAATGAAAAACAAACTTCCAGATGAGACGACGCTCAACCAACTGCTTGTCTATTCGCCGGACGATGGGCTTCTGTTTTGGCGCCAGAGACCTCGTTCTATGTTCTCATCGCAGCAGGCATTCAGCAGTTGGAATGCTAGAAAAGCTGGCAAGGAAGCCCTCACGTGCATCAATAGTGCCGGATATAAATCGGGTATTCTTCTCGGGAAGGCCGTCCTCGCTCACCGCGTCATCTGGAAGATGGTGACCGGTTACGACCCGGATGAAATCGACCACATCAGTGGCGACAGGACCAACAATCGATTCATCAATCTTCGCGACGTTTCCAAGTTCGACAACCAGAAGAACTGCAAGCTCAGAGCGGATAATACCAGTGGCGTGCCAGGCGTGGCGTGGAACAAGAGAGACCAGCGGTGGGTGGCGTTCGGTCGCTTGCGGGGGAAGAGGATATCCATCGGGACATTCGTCGAACGTGCCGACGCCATAGCCGCTCGGCAGGCGTGGCAATCATCCGTTGGTTTCCATGCAAACCATGGGAGGAACGGCGGCCATGAGTAACCGCGCCTGGATGCCACTCCACATTGCTGACTATCTGTCCGACACCGGGCACCTAACGGCCGCTGAACATGGGGCATACCTGCTGCTTATCATGCATTACTGGCAGAACGGGAGCCTGCCAGAGAATGAGCGCGTTATTGCCCGCATCGCCAAACTGTCGCCGGAGCAATGGGATGAAAGCCGCGACATCCTTGCTATGTTGTTTGGCCCAGGCTGGACGCACAAGCGCGTTGATGCCGAGCTTTCTAAAGCGGATGATATCATCGAAAAGCGGCGTGCGGCCGCAGAGGCCCGGTTCGCAAAAGGGAAGAAGCAACCTGTTGATGCAAATGCGATGCATGTGCAAAGCAAATGCATTGATACGGGCGTGCCACCGACAACCTCTGACCTATCCTCACTTCGTTCGGATCAAATTGAAAAAGAAACGCGCGAGCGCGACGAATTCTCGGTTTGGTTCAATGATTGGCCTTCGGCTGCCAGCGACGACGATGATGTAGCGTTCGCTGCATGGCGGGACCTGAGCCCGGAAGACCGCTCCGAAGCCATGGCGAAGTCCGCAGCTTATGTCGAGGCTGCCAAGGGCGGCGGTCGAACCGCGATCTGCTCGGCAGCCAAATATCTCCGCAAGCGTATGTGGACCCGCCTCGGCAAGATCAAACCCGCATCAACCGCGCCTCCAAAGCCGAACGGCCTTGCTCACCTGCAGAAACCGCAGAGCCGAGCCGAATACCTAGCTCAAGAATTGGAACGATCCGAGAGGAGCTTCAGAAGATGATCGTAACTGCCAGAGAGTTCACGTCAGGAGCGGAATGATGCCAAAGCTCGTATGGACCGAAGATAGGCTGGCCGAAGCCTCGGCTATGTGGAAGGGCGGCACATTGACCGCCGACATGGCCGAACACTTTGGCACAACCGAAGATTCCATCAGCAATCTCGCCGGCAGCCGGCGTGATCTTTTCCCGCACCGGAAGAACTATTTCCGCCGAGCAGCCGCACCCGTCCGGAGCGAGAAGCCGCGGACTGAGGTTCTTCCATCCTATCCCGACCGCGTGATGCGGAGAACAGCCGCCGGAGCATTGGTGACCCTTCCGCGCGTCGTTTTCATCGACGGGCCATACACGGGAGCCGCGGAATGAGCTACCGCCGCGCTGACTTCGACACCGTCGCTCCTCTCATGCCTTTCGACAAGACCGCAAGCATGGTCACCGGAAAGGGAGAGCATTTCGAATGGTCCCCATCGAACCTGCAAAAGGTTCATTCAACCGATCCGATCAGGACCCGAGCGCCAAACCGAGACGAGCTGCAAAAGCCTTCCTTCACAGATCTGACTGGCAAGAAGATCGGCAGGTTTACGGTGCTGGGCATCGCGGCCGACGTCGTCACGACCAACGGCCAGAACTGGGTCGTCCGCTGCGTTTGCGGGGCATATGAGACGCGGAAATCGCGCTTCATCAAGAAATGCGTGGCCGGTGACAATCCAGGCGAACAGGAGCCCATGTGCGATGCCTGCGGGTATACCCGACGTCTCCAGATGGGCCGGTGGCATCCGAAGAAGGCGGCTGCAGCTGCAGAGGCAATTCAAAACCACATGCGATAACCGAGCGGCGGCTCGACAGCGAGGAATGAAGATGGCGGATACACATTGGTACGCGGTGCGGGCGGTCCCAGGATCTCAGCGTATGGCAACAATCCTGGAGCCGGCGAATGATGAGACTGAAGAGGAGAGATTACAGCGAGAGCGGCGGAAAGGCGAAAGCGTCATCGAGCGTAACCTCCGAAACGAGAACATCGATGTCTATATGCCGTCCTTCTGGACCATCACGCAGCACCAGCGGACGAATAAGATGCGGGAGAAGCGTTTCCCGCTCCTCGTGGGTTATGTCTTCGTCAACATCCACCAGCGCGATTTCGAGAAGGTGAGGGGTGTCGAGGGTGTCATGTGCTTCATGCGACCGTCCCCGGACCGTGGGCCGATCGCCTTCCGCGACACGGACATCGGAAGTCTCATGTTCGCTGACTTCCAGAAGCAGCAGGAATGGGAACGCGAGCGTGAGGAGCGGCTGATCGAGGCGCACTCATATCGTCGGAACGCGCTCAACAAACGTCTCGGCTTGGTATTCCCAAAAGGCAGACGAAAGAACATTCCGCTCCGCGCCATGGCAGAAGCAGCAATAAACGATCTGGCGCCGGCCAGCCGTCAACAGGTTTTAGCGATTCTCGCGGAATTACAGGCTATGGACAAAGAAATGGAGGCTTGCCGAGAAAGTTCGATGTCTCTATATTCGGCAGCGTGATTTGGTGTAGCAGTCGGACCTTCCTATGAGGAAAGGGAATACTCGACGGCCAAGCTGGAAGAAAATCCAACTTCCACCCAAAGGAGAAATGCGCCTTGGGAAATCATAGCATTCCTATGCATTGGCGATACTGCGGTACCAAGAATCCAGACAAGTTCCTCCTTGAGACAGCGTTCCGGTTCGTCACCGAGTTTATCGGTGACGTTCATCGTGATGACGGGTTCAAGAAGAAGGTAGTCAGGCTGCCGGGTAGCAAGATATCCCCCAGCAGAGCACGGCCTGGCGCCGGGGAAATGTGGATCAAGCTGTTTTCTGAATATCAGGGCGATGAATGCATCATCTTCCCATTCTCGACAGCCGCCACCCCTCGCGGAGCCGTGACTTTCAATTTCAAGCAAATGGAAGCCCACCGCGCCATGTGCTTGAAGGTCAACAAACTGCCGGCAGATCCGACGATGATGGCACTGCATAAGTGCGGCAACGGCCACCTTGGTTGCTGCACACCCAATCACCTCTATTGGGGCGACGGGTCCAGCAACGCGAAGGACGCGCATCGGCACAGAATAGAGGGCAAGCCCTCGTGCGAGCGGTCAAACCCGCTTCGTCGCACCAAAGTAGCATAGGCCGCCTTCAGGGCGGCTTTTCTCTTTCCAGAATCGGGCGGCCTCCCGTTGCAATAATACGGTCTGGCGAGGATCGGCCTGATGGCCAAAGGGACGGCTGTTGACCAGGCAGAACCCTGCGGCCCACCTCTTTACGCAGGCAGGGCAAACGGTAAGCCACGCGGCTCATAACCGCGAGATAGTCGGTTCAATTCCGGCGCCTGCAACCAAATACCAGGGGAAGCCGACGCGCCCCGAACTCATGGAGCGCTGGATACGCAACCAGCGCCGTCGGCCAAGCCGGGAGGGTAGCCCGGCATCAGTTCACCAGCGCCGGCACACACCCCGGCTTACCTCCATACCGTCTCCGGCAATTCGGGTGCGAGGGACAACGATAGCCGGCAGGCATTGACGCCTCTACGACGATGCGAGGGTCACAAGCCTGATAGCGAGGCGCGGAACGGGTCAACATACCGGTCTACGGCGTGGAGTGGGGGAGCCCCAGCCTCGAAGTTTCGGCCCCGTCAGCAATGGCGGGGCTTTCTCTCTTCAAAGGCGGATGCTTGTTATGGCGTCGGCGAAGCGCGCCTTGGCTTTCTCCGCAACAATCGCCCGGCGCTCTTTGGGGAGACTGTAATAATTAGTCTTCTCCATCGCTGCCGACCCGTCTTCCAGCACCTTCGCAAGGAAAGCTTTGGGGTCAGTTTGGGTTTTGGCGATAGCTTGTAAAGCGGTCATCGCCAACGTGTTAAGGGAAGCCAGTTCGGCGATCAGGTCTTCGATAGCTTCGTCATCCATTTCATCGTCCCTGAGGTTAACCCATGCCAGTCCTAAAGAACCCACGGCATGAAACGTTCGCGCAAGAGCTCGCCAAAGGCAAGACAGCAGACGAAGCGTATCGGCTCGCAGGCTTTAAACCAAACCGCGGAAATGCTGCGACGCTAAAGCAGAAACAAAGCATTTCAAACCGGGTGACCGAGCTTTTGGAATGGGAGCAGACGGTAGAGCGAAAAGCTACCGAAAAGGCGATCGAGAAGCTCGCCATCACGAAAGAGCGGGTTCTCGCTGAACTCGCCAAGATCGGGTTCGCCGACATCCGCAAGGCCATCAAGTGGCAAGGCACGCTTGTAACCGAGGAAGACAACCCGGATGGCGGTGATGTCCTCGTGATCAAGAATGTCGTGACGAACAATGTACAGCTCATTTCGAGCGACGAGATCGACGACGACACGGCCGGGGCGATTGCCGAGATTAGCCAGAACTCGACCGGCGGGATAAAGCTCAAGCTTCACGACAAGAAGGGCGCGCTGGTCGACATCGGCAAGCACCTTGGCATGTTCGTCGAGAAGCACGAGCACTCAGGCCCTAACGGCGGACCAATCCAGACAGAGACGAGGACATGGCGCGAGGTGCTGCGGCAAGAGACGAAGGGCTGATTGCTGCCGCAACCCTAACCAACCCGGCGCTGTTCGATTTCTGGGAAAAGGTCTTCTTCGGAGAGAACGACATCGCCGTCCTTCATGGCGGCCGGTCGAGCTCCAAGACCAGGGACACAGCTTGCCAGTTGGTCCGGTTGGTCGATCATGTCCGCGTCAAGATGCGCGTCATGTGCATCCGACGGTTCCAGAACCGCATTCAGGAATCGGTTTACACTGAACTGAAGTGGGCGATCAGCCACCTTGGCCTGACAGATGCCTTCGACGTCCAGAAGACGACGATCATCCACATCGCCACCGGTGCGGAGTTCATATTCTACGGCATCGAGCGCAACCTTGAGGAAATCAAGGGCACCTCAGATATCGACATTCTCTGGGTGGAAGAGGCAGAAAAGCTTACCGAGGAGCAGTGGTCAGTCATCGCGCCGACAATCCGCAAGGAAGACAGTCTCGCGATCCTGCTGTTCAACCCGAAGTTCGTCACCGACTACGTCTGGAAGAACTTCGTCATCAACACGCCACCTCACTGCGTGGTGCATCAGATCAACTATACGGAGAACCCGTTCCTTTCCGAGAAGGCGAAGCGCGACATCGCAGCGATGCAAGAGCGCGACCCGGAGATGTTCGAACACATCTATGGCGGCGTGCCTCTCGGAGACAGCGAGCTATCGATCTTCAAGCGCCGTTGGCTCGAAGCCTGTGTGGATGCTCACAAGGTCCTGAAGATCGAGCTGACCGGCCGGAACATCATTGGCTTCGACCCTGCCGACGACGGCGAGGACAAGAGTGCGACGGCCGACAAGATCGACGGCGTCTTCACTGACGCTGAAGACTGGTCATCCGGCAAGGATCAGTTGGTGCAAAACGCCAAGCGCGTTTGGGCGAAGGCCAAGAACGCCGGCGCGACGGTCTCTTACGACACGATCGGCGTGGGTGCGTTTGTCGGCGGCTACATCGACGAGCAGAATGAAGAGAACGGCGCAAGCGTCGAGCACTTCGCATTCCATGCCGGCGGCGGGGTCATGGATCCTGACAAGCCGAGCGATGCGCTGAACGACAACAGCCCGCTGAACAAGGACGAGTATCTGAACCTGAAGGCGCAGGCCTGGGCCAACACAGCCCGCAAGGCGATGCTCACGTTCAATGCCGTGACGCGCGGCCAATCGATCAAGCCTGAGGACGTGCTCTCATTCTCGTCGGAAATGGGCAAGGAAAAGCTCGAAGCTCTCTTCACTGAGCTTTGCGTGCCGTGGTGGGTTGAGACGGAAGGCAAGAAGCGCGTCGTCCCGAAACTGAAGCTCAAGAAGGACTTGGGCGTGAAGTCGCACAACCTCGCTGATGCGGTGATTGCGGCCGACAACGTCAATATCGACGTAGGTCCGACCGTGGCGATGTTCCTGAGGAAGAAGCACCGATGAACAACGTTGTCCGCTTCGTCGGGAACCGAGCCTATCGCAGCATCTATTCGATGTTCGGCGGCATTTTCGCAGGGACAAACGCGAAGCACGATCATTCCAAGGATTTCGGTTATCCCGACGTCCTGACGTTCGAGCAGCTTCACCGGATGTACATGCGAAATGGTATTGCCGCGGCTGGCGTCAACAAGACCGTCGGCAAGACCTGGCAGGACAACCCTTTCCTGTTGGAGAAGGAGAGGGACGGGTCGCAGACAGGCGAAGACGAGGAAACGACGCTCGAGGCGGAAATCCGCCAGCGTTTCGACGATCTGCGCCTCTGGGCGCGGTTTGCCGAAGCCGATCGCAGGTCAATGGTCGGCTGCTATGCGGGTGTTATCCTCCGTTTCGCCGACGGAAAGCCCTTTAATGAACCAGTCGATCGGGTGAATGGTGGCCTCGACGGCTTGATCGAGGTAATCCCCGTTTGGGAAGGGCAGTTGCAGGTAAGCGAGTGGGATACGGACCAAACGTCCGAGACCTACGGCGAGCCGACGATGTTCCAGTTCAACGAGGCTGCCGTCGGTAACTCCAAGCAGCCCCGTAGCATCATGATCCATCCGGACCGCATGATCATCTGGTCGCACGACGGGACCGTTAACTGCACGTCGGCTCTTGAGCCTGGCTACAACTCCCTCGTCGACCTGGAGAAGGTGAGGGGCGCCGGCGGCGAAGGCTTCTGGAAGAACGCCAAGTCTGCACCTGTCCTTGAGATGGATAAGGAAGCTGATCCCAAGAAGATGGCAACCGCCATGGGGATCAAGGTTGAAGATCTGGCCGACAAGATGAACGACCAGGTGGCCGATTATAACGCCGGCTTCGACCAGCTTCTTATGCTGATGGGAATGACGGCAAAGCCTCTGCCCGTCACGCTTCCGTCGCCAGAGCACTTTTTCGCGGTGGCCCTGCAGGACTTCGCCGCATCGATCAACATGCCGGTGAAGATCCTCGTCGGGATGCAAACCGGCGAGCGCGCCAGCAAGGAAGACGCCGACGAGTGGGCGCAGACCAATATGTCGCGCCGCGCGAACCAGACGATCCCGAACATCATGTCGTTTGTGAAGCGGCTGGAACGGGTCGGCATCCTGCCAGAAATGGACTGGTATCTCGATTGGGCTGACCTGACCGAAGCCTCGATGTCCGAGAAGATCGAGCGCGCCAACAAGATGGCCGACACCAACCAGAAGATGGGCAACACCCTCTACGTCTTCACTGATGACGAGATCCGTGCGGCTGTCGGCTACGAGCCGCTGAGCGAGGCCGATAAATACCGCGACGACCTTAGTGAAGAAGAGCAGGGCGCCGCAGCAGGCAAAACGCCGCCGACCCAAGAGGATTGATCAATCATGCCCCAGGTGCGTGTGAACGTCAGGACACTGGCGAACATCAAGGCTGTCCGAAAGGAAAAGCGCAACGGCCGGGACGTGGTCATCGTCCCTAGCGCTACCCTGCCGGACAACGTCGTCATGAACGACATCATGTACCCCGCCGACGAGATCGAAAAGGGCTACATCACCCTCAACCGGACGCCGGCACCCCTCGGCCATCCGACCATCAATGGCAAATTCGTCTCCGCCCGCGATCCGGAAGGCATCAATATCGGCTGGATTGGCGCGTGGAACGAAAACCTGCGCCGCGAGAAGGGCCGCGTCTTCCTCGACAAGGTGATCGACGTCGAGCGCGCCAATCAATCCGAGGGTGGCAAGGCTGTCCTGGCTGCCATCGAGAAGGGTGAGCCTATCCACACCTCGACCGGGCTCCTCTGCAATCTGGAAGCTGCCAACGGCGACGTTCCTTACAAGCACATCGCTCGCAACATCGAGTTCGACCACGACGCAATCCTCCTCGACGAGGAAGGCGCAGCAACGCCCAAGCAGGGTGTCGGCATGCTGGTCAACGCCAAAGGCGAGCAGGAAGAAATCAAGGTCATCAACTCCTCACTCACTGAGGACATCGACCGCGAGATCGATTGGGCGGGCTCCCGCCTCGTCGAAGCTCTCAAGCGCCGTGAATCGGTCGGCACATGGGAGAAAATGAAAGCCGCGATATTGGAAGCCCTTGGCTTTTCCGAGCGGGAACCCTCCACGAACACAAAGGAACTCGACATGACTGTTGAAGAACAGCTCAAGGCGCTTTCCGCGAAGGTTGACGCCCTCTCGGAAGCAAAGCCGAGCGAGGCGATGAACAAGACCATCGCTGACGCCGTAACCGCAGCGGTGAACGCGGCCGTCAAGCCGCTCACCGACGCTCATGCCGCCCTGGTCGCCAACCAGAAGGCCAAGGACGACGCCGAGCATGCAGATCTGGTGGCCAAGGTCGTCAAGGCGAACTTGCTCGACGAGGCAACTGCCAAAGAGACCCCGCTGAACACTCTGCGTGCTCTCGCCGCGAAAGCTGAGCCGGGAAAGGCTGCGCCTCTCAATTCCGGCGGCTTCCGCCCGAAAAGCAATGAGGGTGGCTTCAAGCTCCCCAAGGCAGAGGAGAAGTAATCCATGGCTCGCTATAACAAGATCTTCGCGGGCCCGGTCTCGGAGACCCTTCCGCAGGTCCAGGAGCGCCTCTGCGCTGCGACGATCCTGCCGGGCACCGCACTGGTCGAATCCGGTTCGAGCTTCGCTCAGGCCGGCGCCAATGCCCTGACCAAGGTCTACATCGCCCAGGACAACTACCTGGCGATGAAGGGCGTTGATGACGCTTGGCCGGCCAACGATCGCATTATCGGCATGGAAATGCTCGACGAGCAGTTCTTTAACGTTCGCGTCCCGACCGGCACCAACGTCGCCCGGGGCTCGCAACTCACCACCTCCGCCGCCGGCAAGTTCGTTCTCGCGACCACTGGTCAGAGAGTGATCATGATCGCCGAGGAGGCCTACAACAACACGTCCGGTTCGGACCAGCTTGTGCGAGCGCGCGTTGCTCGTAACCAGCTTGCAGCGGCGTAAGGGGGAAACCAGATGCGCTACTTTGACGAACAGCTCGTCGCCAACTCCCGACCGCATGCTGAATGGTGGGAAGACGTATCCATGAACCGTGAGCACTTCCATCAGGTGGAAGAGCACATGGCTTCCTTGGCCAACGCTGCCGCTGTCCTTCCTCGCGATGCCTGGATCGACATCGACAGCATCACCCGCCGCGTCCTTCGCGATGACGAGGGTGAGGTCTACATGCGCGACCTGATGGCGCTCGCTCGCCCGATCAACATCGGCAAGCTCGTCAGCATGACCCGCGTGGCGTCCGACTCCTCGAACCCGGTCATCCGGTCCATGTCGGGCCAGACGCCGGTCCCGATGGATAAGGTCGTCTATGCCTACCGTGGCACGCCCATTCCGATCTTCCAGGACGGCTATGGCCGGGAATGGCGCGAGTGGAACACTCTCCAGTCCGAGAACTTCGATGCTCTGGCTGACGACGAGGAAGCCGCAAACGCCAAGATCCGCAAGGATCAGGCCGATTATGTCCTCAATGGCGATTCCTCGATCGTCTTCCAGGGCTATACTGGCACCGGCATTCGCAGCAACCCGCTCGCAAAGACCATCAACATCGGTGCTTCTGGTGCGAACATCGATCTCACCTCGCCGGCAACGACGTCCGATGCTATCGATACGTTCTTCACCCAGACGCTCGGTGCGATGCTCGACGCGAACCTGATCACCGGCAAGGTGAACATCTACGTGTCGCCGGAGATCGGGAGAAACCTCGATCGGTCGTATTCCGGCGCCAACGGGTTCAAGGGCGGGACGCTCCTGCAGTACCTGCTCACGAACCGCCGCATCAACAAGATCGAAGTGACATTCAAGCTCTCGGGCAACGAGTTCTTCGGCTTTGTTCCGTCGGCCGAGTTCATCCGTCCCATCATCGGCATGGCAGTGAACACGACTGCCATCCCGCGTCTGTATCCGACGGCGAACTACCAGTTCCTGAAGATGGGCGCGATGGGTCTGGACATCCGGGCCGACTACAACGGCAAGTCCGGCGTCTTCTACTCCACCAACACCTGATGATGCGCCTCGCCTTCGGGCGGGGCACACCAATCGCAACAGGAGAACGATCCGATGAAGATTCGTTTGAAAGCGCCGGCAGGTCTCACCTCTACCGGCATCTACGGCAAGAACGGCGAAGAGATGCCGGTCGGCCACGAAATGGAAGTCAAGGAAGAGCCGAAGGGCTGGGCCGGCCGATACGATATCCTTTCGGGGGGCAAGTCCGAGGCAAAGTCAGAAACGAAGACCGAAACCAAGACCGCCGTCACCAATCCGGCGCCTACGCCTGAGACCGGCTATGCCGTCAAGGACAAGGGCGGCAGCTGGTTCGTCATCACCAAGGACGGCGAGGAGGTCACGAAGAGCTTCCGCAAAGCTGACCTTGAGGGCTTCGAAGAGATGAGCGACGAGGACAAAGGCGCCTTCGTCGACCTTCACAAGAAGGACGCCTAAGTCATGGCAGGGTACGGCAGCGATGGAGCATTTGAGACTTGGTTGACCGATAACGGCTACACCTTGCCTGTCAATGCGCCGTCGCCTGCCGTCCTTCGCCAGCGTGGCAGCCAATACATTGACGCGGTCTATGGTGACCGCTTCGTCGGGTTCATTGCCTCGCACAGTCAGGAGCGCCAATGGCCGCGCACCGGCGCGATTGTAAGCGGTCAGGCCATCCCAGATAACGTGATCCCCGTTGCGGTCGAGCACGCATCCTATTTCGCGGGCTACCAGGAGGCATTGAAGCCCGGGAGCCTATCGGTCGTTGGCACCTCGTCGAGCGCGGTCAAGCGCGTGAAGGTCGGCCAGATTGAAAAGGAATACCAGACGGCCAAGAGCGACGACGGCACGGCCGGTTCGATCACGCCTCTCATTTCGATCGTGGACGGCATGCTTGCGCCGTACCTCGAAGACGAAGATCTCGTTTGCTTCGGCATCTGGTCGGTAGGCTGCTGAGATGGCGACCTTTGACTATGCCGAAATGCAGGCAGTCGCCGACGAGCTGATAACCGAGTTCGGCCAAGCTGGCACGGTAACGCGCATTACTCCTCCCGATCCGGTAGAAGGTGGAGAGCCAACCGAAACCGCTCATCCGGCCACGCTCGTGCCGATGACCTACGACCAGCGGTACATAGACGGAACGAACATCACGACGGCCGATCGGCAGATTTACATTTCCTCGGTCGGCCTCGCAATTGAGCCGACGGTCGGCGACATCATCACGGCCGGCGGCAAGACGTTCCATGTGATCGCCGGCGACCCGAACAACTACGACCGCGTGACGAACGTCGTTTTCATCGTCCAAGGAAGGATTGCGTGATGAGCAAGAAGGTCAAAGTCGAAGTCGCCGTCCCGTTCGAGCGCTACAAGATCGGCGACACGCCCTCCCTCGCGCCGCAGAAGGCCGCTGCCCTTGAAAAGCAGGGCCTGGTGAAGCCTGCGACCAAGACTGCTGAGAAGCAGATTGCCAAGGCAGCCGCACCAAGTGCTGTGTAATGGCTACTCCAGACCACGCCGCTGAGATGGATCGGACACGTCTCCACATCGTCGAGGCTGTCCGAGACCTGTCTGACGTCCTACCCTCCATCGTAGCGAAAGGCGTCAAAGTCGAGATCGAGTTCTCGTTCTTCCGGCACGTCGGCTCGGTTACCAAGACCGACAGCGTGTCGGTGATCTTCTCCAAGGACGAAGTATGACCTTCGACGAACTGCTCGCCACATATGAGCCCAAGCTTGCCGCGGCGTTCCGCGAAAGCATCGAGGCCATCAAGTCGAGCGTCGTCTTGCGAACGGTAACAGAGGCGTTGGACCGTGGCGATGTAGCCGCAGCCATTCGCGCCATCCAGATCGAACCGGAAGCCTTCACGGCTCTCGAACTGGCTTTGCAGGAGGTTTTCAACGCTGGCGGCGTGAGCGCCGTGCAAAGCCTTCCGCAGCTTGTCGCTCAAGATGGCACGCGGGTGATCTTTCAGTTCGGTGTGCGCAATCTCATGGCTGAAACCATGCTGCGGACCATCTCTTCCTCCATGGTCGCCAATATCGTCGAGGACCAGCGCGAAGGTCTTCGCATCGCCTTCGAGGCGGGGCTTGCTCGCGGGCAAAACCCGACGCGCACGGCCTTGGATGTCGTCGGCCGCCTGTCGAGGATCACAGGACGACGGGAAGGCGGGCTTATCGGCCTGACGGCGCCACAGATCGAGTTGATCGAGAAATATCGCGATCGTCTGCTGATGGGCGACGTCGACGGCATGAAGGCTTATCTCGAATTGAAGACGCGGGATCGGCGCTTCGACAGGACCGTTGCCAAAGCCATTCGGGAGGGCAAGCCTGTTCCGGCCGACATGGTCGACAAGATCGTCGCCCGTCTCTCCGATCGCAATCTCCTCCTCCGCGGGAAGACGATTGCTCTGGAGGAAACCCGTACGGCGCTGTCCTCTGTTCGAGACGTGGCCATCCGCCAGCAGATCGAGGCTGGCAAGATCCAGGCGCAGGACGTAACAAAACACTGGCTGCATTCCGGCTCCGAGCATCCCCGCATGCAGCATGTTGAGATGGCGGCACGGTATAAGGCTGAAGGGGTTCCACTCGATCAACCATTCATCGCCGGCGATGGCACATTGCTGATGTATCCGCATGCCCCAGAAGTGCCGGCGCGCCATAAGATCGGCTGTAAGTGTCGGCTTGAGTATCGGATCAACTACATCGCCGCCGGCCTCCGTCGATATCGCGCGCGAGCAGCCTGATGGCCAAGCTTTCATTTTCAGCCAAGATCGCGGCATTTGCGGAAAAGGTGCCTGAAGCTTTCGAGGCTGTGTTCAAGGAGAGCACGCAGGAAGTCGTTCGGGAGATGCAGACGCTGACCCGCGAGGGTGGCCGGATGCGATATGACACCGGGTTCCTGTGGGCCTCTCTGATGGCGTCCACGTCGGCTATGCCTCGGATAAACCCGAATGCGTACCCTGCCGAAGGTGGCTCCTATGCATTTGACTTCGGCCAGGTTGAAGCAGTGATTGCCGGAGCGGATGTCTCGGACACCCTTTATTTTGGGTACACGGCGGCCTATGCGGCTTACAGGGAGTTTGGCGCCCGTGGGCAGCCTCCGGATGCTTTCGTGCGTTCAGCGGCGCAGAACTGGGACGTAATCGTCAATCGGAACGCGAAGAGGGTTCAGCAGGCGTATGGTCTGTGATGCCCTCCATCTTCATCATCATGGTCATCTGAAGAGTGAATAGGGCCAGGCGAGCTGCCTTTAGGGTGTTGTTGCCGTATTCGGTCGCGCCCGATTCCTTGGCCAGCATGATCCACGCGTCGTTGAGAAGCGAGTGGATTTCGCGGTCAGTGAGTAGCGGCTTTTCGGACATCACCAAGGGGTAACACATGCGCCTTTCATCAGACAAGGACGATGCTGGCTATGCCGCATGGTGCCATCTCAATGGCGATGGCAAGGTAGCGAGGGTCTTCCTCGACGGCATCCCTCAGAAGGACGCCACCATGGCCGATGACGAAATCGGTGAAGTCCGGCGCTGTGTTCGCACTGCCGAAGGCAACCTTGCCGTGGGGCATGACGAGATCCTGATGGAGACCGTAAAGGGCGAAGTCCGCATCGTGATCGAGGACCTAACGTAATGCCCTTAGGCGTGGAAGCAAACATCTTTCGGGCATTGTCCGATCGGCTGCAGACGCTTGTGTTCACGCCCGCGCTGTCGATCGCCTGGCCGAATATCCCGTTTCCGGCCGCCGGTCAGCAGATGCCGAATTCATACATCGAGGTGATCTACCTCCCGAACCGAACCAACACGCGAACGCTCGCCAACAGCGGGCACCAGCAGCATCGGGGCATCTTCCAAGTGTCGCTGCACATGAACAAAGCGGCGAATACCGGCATGCGGGTGCCGCTTGAGAAGGCAGACCAGATCGTCGCGCACTTCCCGCTTGGTCTGGTGCTCCATGAGAGCGGTATCAAGGTGAAGATCTACCGCAAGCCCTACCAAATCCCCCAGCCCCCGCGCGACGGATGGCTGACCGTCCCCGTGACGATTGAGTACGAAGCCTACGCTTAAAGGAGAGCGACTATGACCATCAACACGGCGACTGGCGCCAAATACTATATCGGCGGATCTGGGCCGATCGACTATTCCAGCGATGCCAATGCGATCGATGACTTTGAAGCCCTAACCTGGGTGGAGATCGGCGAAGTCGAAGACGGCGGCGAATACGGCGACGAAGCAGCCGACGTCACCTTCCAGTCCCTCAGCGACGGCCGCGTTCGCCACCTGAAGGGTGCGCGTGACGCTGGCGTTCTCGCGCTCGTCTTCGGTGATGATCCAATGGATGCAGGTCAGATCGCACTCAAGGCTGCCGAGCAGACCAAGCTCGATTTCAATTTCAAGGTCGAGTTCGAAGACGCGCCACAGGCTGGCTGGTCCAATTCTGTCGACTACTTCCGCGCCAAGGTGCAGTCGGTCCGGAAGCAGGTAGGGCAGGGCGACAACGTTATTCGGCGCACGGCCAATTTGGGCATCTCCACCGAGATCCTGACCGTCGAACCCGCCGACCTGACGCCGTAAGGAGCGCCCATGTTCGATCTTGCACAGTTCGAAACATTCGACTTCGAACAGGTTTCCGATTTGGAGATCATCCACCCGGTGACAGGCCAGCCGACCGGGCTGGTAGTCGGCGTCCGCTCCTATCGGTCCGAAGCGGTCAAGCGTGTCCAGCGCCGCCTCGGCAATGCCGCCATGCTCGCCAACAAGAGGAACCCGCGCAAGGCGGGGACCATCGAAGAGGTCGAGGAAAAGACGACTGAGATCGTTGCTGCGTCTGTCGCCCATTGGAACATGACGAACGGCGGCCAACCGGTACCGGCCACGCCTGAGAGCGTCATGAAAATCCTGTCGGATCCTCGGTACTTCTTCATTGCCGAGCAGATCGACGCGCGCGCCGATGAGGACGCCCGTTTTATGACGCCCTCGCCGAAGAACTGATCGACTACGCGAGGGCTTATTTCCTACCGCGCCGGAAAAACGATCCGGAGCCGGAGCTTGCTGACGATCTCGAATACATCTGGGATTGGTTCGTCGAGCTCCACAACACACGCCAGTCCGGCTTCTCTGCCAATCCCATCAGTTATCAAGAGATCGAGAGCTTCTGTCGGCTGACTTGTGCGGTGATCTCGCCTTGGGAGCTTTCCGTCATCCGGAAGATCGATTCCGTCGTCGTCTCGATCATCAACAAGACCGGCAGTCATAGGCGTGAAGCGACTGAGGCCGACGTTGCTGAGCAGAAGCAACGCATCAGGTCAGTGACTTCGAATAGACGCGTCGTAAAACGCGAAAGGAAACCGGCGGATGGCTGAACTGGCAACACTCGGCATCGAGGCGAAGGCACAGGGCGTCGATGAAGCGTCGACGAAGCTCGACAAGCTCGCTGGTGCCGCCAAGCGTGCCGAGGCTGCCGTCGAGGGTATTGGGCCAACATCCTCCAAGGCCGGGCAGATGGCTTCCCAGGCTGCCAATGCGACCGCCACCGCACTGAACGCCGAAGCAGTCGCGGCGACGAAAGCTGCATCTGCGATGAAGCTGCATGCTGCGGCGGCCAATCAAAACGGACGTGGCATGAATGCCGCAGCATTGAACGTGGGTAACTTGGCGGCGCAGTTTCAGGATATCGCGGTCACGTCGGCGATGGCGATGAACCCGCTTCAAATCGCGCTCCAACAGGGCACACAGATCAGCGCTGTCTTGGGCCCTATGGGAGCAGCTGGAGCCGTCAAAGCCCTTGGCGCGGCCTTTTTGTCCGTTCTCTCCCCAGTCAGTCTCCTGGTCATAGGCCTCACGGCTTTGGCAGCCTGGGGTTTGCAGACCGTCAACTGGTCGAAGCTCGCGGCCACCGCCTTGACCGGCCTGGCGAACATTCTTGACGAGATTGCACCTTATGCCGTGGCCGCTGCTGGCGCGCTGGCGCTGATCTACGCTCCGGCGCTGATTGGTGGAGTGATCCAGTTGATTGCGCTGCTTGGGCGCCTTGCTACTGCTGCGATGGGCTTGGCCGTTGCCTTTGCCGCTGCCAACCCAGCAACTGCCTTCGTTCTCGGCATCACGGCTGCCGTGGCTGCTGCCAACATTTTCCGCGACGAGTTGTCTCAAATCTTCGGTCGAGACATCGTTGCTGACGCAAAGAATGCCGTGAACT
Source organism: Neorhizobium sp. S3-V5DH (assembly GCF_004343065.1). Lineage (NCBI taxonomy): Bacteria > Pseudomonadati > Pseudomonadota > Alphaproteobacteria > Hyphomicrobiales > Rhizobiaceae > Neorhizobium > Neorhizobium sp. S3-V5DH. The sequence goes on along the minus strand of NZ_SMCL01000016.1, from coordinate 23,654 downwards.
TCATCATCGGCGCCTTTGTTGGCGGGTATGAGGGTGTGAAGGCCGCATGGTCGAAGCTGCCGGCCGCCCTTGGTGACATCGTCATGTCCACCGCAAATGCTGTGATCGCCGGCGTTGAAAACATGATCAACAGCGTCACCAGCGCGATCAATGGCTATATCCAGAGCGTCAACTCGATGATGCAGTCGCTTCCTTTCGGAGTAGGCGAGGGTGTGAGCATCGGCACGATTGGCTCCGTCAGCTTGGGCAGGGTGGGCAACCCATATGCGGGCGCTGCAAACGATGTTCAATCCACAATCGGCTCGGCTGTCTCCGGAGCGATGGGCACGGATTATGTCGGCGGCTTCGGTGCAGCGATCGCCAAGGGTGCCTCCATGGCATCCGAGAAGCTGAAGTCCCTCGCATCAGACCTGACGAAGGTCGATGGTGAGGCGAAGAAGGCTGGCGGATCCGGCAAGGGTGCCGGCGATGCTCTCGACGCTGCAGCAAAGAAGGCCCAGGCAGCGTGGGAAAAGACCAAGGAAGCTGTAGAAAGCGCGAAGCAGTCCCTGGGGGAAGGGTTCGGCGGCATTCTGCAAGGCCTCATCACAAAGTCTATCTCCTGGAAGGACGCAATCCTCCAGGCGGGCCAAGCCCTCCTGAAGTACCTCGACCAGATGTCGATTGCCCAAGGCGGGCAGGGGGTTTTCGGGGGCGGACTGTTTGGTGGTCTCATGAAGGGTCTGCTCGGCTTCGCCTCAGGCGGCTACACCGGCAACGGTGCGGCGTCTCAGGCGGCTGGCATCGTCCACAAGGGCGAATATGTGTTCAGCAAGGCTGCAACGGCGCGCATTGGTGTCGGCAATCTTGATCGGGCTCATAAGGCTGCCAAGGGTTATGCGTCGGGCGGATACGCCAACACGGCCATGCCCACTGCTGCCCCCGCAAACAACAACATCCTGATCGAGGGCTCTCAGATCGTCGTCCAGGGCAACGCCGACAAGCGGACGCTCGCGGAGATGCAAAAGATGCTCGACCAGCGCGACCGCCAGATCACCCGCAACATCGGCAAGACGATCGACGATCGCAACAAGGTCGTTCAGACAAGAAAGACCCGCGCCTGATGCCTCGCCTCACGCCCTTCGTTGACGTCCCGGTCGTGTCGCAACGGCCGCTGGCTGGACCTGAGGCCGTCAACGGGTCGCAGAATACGTCGATCGGAAACTTTACTCAGAGCGTGGCATCGCCTTTTGGCGGATGGGTATGGGAGTTCGTCTTTCCTCCAATGGAAGGCGAGGAATACCGGCATTTCAGAGGATGGCTGTTCGCCCAGCAGAAGGGCGCGAACGCGACCCGCTGGCAGATGGTGGATAGAGACCTGATGCCGCGTTCCCGCGCTGGTGTGGCTGCGGAGGGCGGCAATATGCCCTGGTCGAACGGCATGCGTTGGTCCAACGGCATGCGTTGGGGGCTGACATACCCGAATGTAGCCGTGGCGGCAGCCACGGCGAAGGATGCGACGATCATCAATCTGGCTGACACATTCTGGGGGCATGGCCTCAAGTGGGGAGACCGTATCGGATTCTTCCCGCTTCACCTTGGGCTCTACCAGGTGACGGAAGAGTTGGGGTCAGGGCAGTACCGCATATGGCCGCCGCTCCGGAAGGCGATCAGCACGGACGATTTCGCCACGCTTTACCCGACGCTGGCGCTTCGTCTGATGATGCAGGACTTCGAGTATCCGACCGAAGAGCAGGTCCACACCACCGGCGCAACAGTCCGAATGATCGAAGTTCCGGATTACTACGTCCGACAATACTTCACGGATTGAACGATGCCAGAAAGATCGATCGAGCAGGTCGTCGCAATGAAGCGGCGGGATCTGGCGCGGCTCCATGCCAATGAGCTTAGTTCGGCGCTGTTTCCGGAGCCGGAGCGACACGACGACAGTATTCCTCAGGATGAGAAAGCTGAAATCCAGTTGACCGTCTCGGAACTGGTCGCGCTCCACCGCCGTGAAGTCGCTGCATGGGAAGAGGCGAACGGCTGATCATGGGGCTTTTCAGCGAAGAAGACCGGGAGTTCCTGCGCCGTCCGCATATCGCTCGAGCATGGTTTGCCGAGCTTGGTTTGCCGTCTGGCACGTGGCGGCTGCACAATGGCGTTGGCACGCAAACCGTTGGTGGACATGAGTGGTCCGGTATTTCCGACCCGTCAGGTCAGCAGCTCGTCTCCATGTCCGCGGTGGAGGATCCACGATTTGGTCAGGCCGCCAAGGTCGATATCGTCCTCTCTGGGGTCAATCTCGATTTCCTCCGTTCGGTGAAGGACCAGGCACGGCAAACCGAAGGGGCGGTTGCTGATCTCTACTGGTGTGCTTTCGACCAAGAAACGCAAGAGATTTGGTCGGGCGGGCTGAAGAAGCTGTTCCCCGGTTACCTCTCCGCGCCGAAGCGGCAAAGCACGGGCATTGGCGTTCGCCTTGTCTCCTTCACCGTCGAAACCCTTTGGCAGAGCCAGAACTTCCCCTTTGGAGGGAAATGGACCGATGCCGATCAGCGGCGGCGCTATCCGGGCGATAAGGGGTTGATGTTCGTCGGCGTGAAAGTGCAGGAGGTCATCAAGGCATGACGGACATTTCCGAGATGCTGAAGGCCTATCTTGCCGAGGCGGAAGACGCTCCAATGGTCTGGGGCGAAAGCGACTGCAGCACATGGCCAGCGAAGTGGGTGGAGAGGGTGCGCGGCGTTAGCGTCCCGCTTCCGGCCTGGTCCAGCCGTGAGGAAGCCCATGCGCTGATGCGCGATACAGGTTCACTCGTCTCTCTCTGGGATGAGGCGCTGTCGGAATGCGGGATCTATGAAACGGCTGTTCCCAGCATTGGCGATGTCGGCGTCATCCTCAGTCACGCCCATGGCGAGGCTGGCGGCATCTTCATTGATGGCGGGTACTTCGCATGGCGAGCCGAACCGACGGGATATCGCATCCTTCGGCCGCGCCAGAACACGATCGTAAAGGTCTGGTCAATTCAATGAGGCTGACAAAGCTTTTTCTCGCCAGCGGCGCCACATGGGCCGCCATGGTCTCGCATGCCCATGCCGACCCTGTTTCGCTCATAGCGACGGCCATCCACGGCTTTTTGCTGTCAAGCACGGCGATTGCAGCGACGGCGGCCGGCACGCTCGCGACGATTGCGGCAAACGTGATTGTCGGCGGCGCATTGGTGGCAGGCTCGCTCCTGCTCGGAGGTCAGCGCCGCGGCGGGGCGATCAAGCCATCGGATGCAAAGAACACGTTCGAGAGCGGCGAGAGTTCGGTTATCGAAGGCGTCGGCCGCGTCCGCGTCGGAGGCCTTCAGGCATTCGGAAACACTGACGGCAGCACGCGCGCCCGTCTCGTGTGCAGGCTGCAAGGTCCGGTGGACGCGTTCGAAACGTTCTATCTCGGTGGGCGTGAGGTCATCGTTGAGGCCAATGGAGACGTCAGTTCACCGCCGTGGGCGCGTCCCGGTGGTTCATGGGCGAACTGGCAGAACAAGATAGGTAACGGCGCAGAGACCGCATGGGCTGGCCTCATGTCGCTCTTCCCGACGCTCTGGACGTCTGACCATCGGGTTCGTGGCATCGCGCAGTCGCAGTTGCTTTTCTACAATCCGGGGCTGACGGAAGAGAAGTACCTCAGCCTCTACCAGAACGGAGCGCCAAACTCGGAAGCGATCATTCGCGGATCTCTGATCTATGATCCTCGGACCGGATTGACCGTCTGGTCGGACAATAGCGCGATCATCTGCGCTCATGTCCTTCGGCGCGATCCTGCATTTACCTTCGAGCGGTTCAACTGGACGAAGATTGCGGCGACCGCCAACGCCGCGGACGTTCTTGTCGCCACCAGGACAGGCACGGAGAAGCGTTCTCGTCTCTGGGGCATGTGGGCATGGGAGAGCGAGCGTGGCGAGACCATGCAGCAGTTTCTCGACTCCGCAGGCTTGGAAATCCGGCTGGATGAGGATGGGTTGATATATTTCGAGTTCATCGACGACGTGATCGAGCCGGAGATCGAGTTCGATCCTCGCGATATATATGATTACTCCTGGCAATCAGGGCCGGAGGCGGTGGAACGGCCGAATATCTGCCGGGTCAAATATTACTCGCCGGAGAGGAACTACGAGCTGTCAGACCTGACGCTTGAGGGTATCGTCGCTTGGGCAAAGATCGACGATGAAGTGGACAGATACGGAGATAAGTTCTTTGATCTCGAATTGCCTTTCTGCCCCTCTGCTTCTCAAGCCCAGAGGATCGCACGCCGCAAGTTTGCTATCGCAAGGGCGGACAGAGGCAGAATGGTCACCAATATGGTTGGTCTCGCCGCCTGGGGCCTGCTCTATGCCGAAGTCGAAGAGCCAGACCTCGGCGACCTGATCAAGGTTCGGATGGACCCGCCGCGGATCGACGATGAAAACGGGTCCGTCGAAATTCCCTTTACCGTATGGCCGACTCTGACGACCTGGAACCCTGCGACAGACGAAGCGCCGGCGCCTGATGTCATCCCTGAGCTCGGTTACGAGACGGACATGATCACGCCGAACCCTCCGGGTGCCGCCATTCAGATCACTTATCCTGGCGGCGGCAAGGAGATGAGGATCGGCTACACATTGCCCGCGCAGCCATACACTACCGTCGAAGCAAACTATCGCACCTATTCCGGCGGACTACCGGGCGCATGGCAAAGCATGGCCGAGTTTGGCGGTACGGTTGCCGGTATCAACGGCGACTTCCTAGGACAGACTATTGATGCGCGGGTGCGCGTATTCAATGGCGACGACGGTTCTTATTTTTCTGATCCTGCCAGTCTTGTGGTTGGCGTCGACAATGCGCCGTGCGGAGCGCCAACCTTGGTATCGGGCGGCGTCGTCACAGATCCACCTCCAACAAAATTGGCCGTTACCGTAAGCGCTCCGGAAGGGCGCTGCGCCGCTATCCGGTTGCAGCGGCGCGTCAACCTCGGCGCGTGGTCGACGGTGGCGACATTCCAGACCCAGCCATTCGCGCCGGTCGCCTTCGAAAGTCTGGCGGATGGCTCCAGTGGGTCTGTGACTGAGTGGCAGATCCAAACTCTTACGAGCAACGGCACGGCCGGAACTCCTCTCATCTTCTCGTACACCGCGCCATAGCCCGCCCACTCCAATATCATTGAGGAAAGACCTGAATGAGCATTTTCACGAAGCTGGCTCAGCTTATCTTTGCGCCTGTCGACGAGAACGGAACCCCCCGATCTGTAAATAATCAAGATGTGCAGGTTTGGGGAACCGAGGTCGAGCGGCTTGTCGACTTGTTTGTCGCTGGCGGCGGCTTGATCTACTCCACCAGGGCTGCACTATTCGCCGACCTAGCTCATCCCGCGAACTCCATGGCATGGGTACTTGGGGACTCGACGGCAGCATATAACGGCATCTACGGCAAGGTCGGCGCGTCTGGATCTGGATCGTGGACGAGGCGCGGCGACCTGCCGTTCTCCTTTATTGTAGCAACCGATGCCGGCGCGGGCACCCCTAACGCGATCCAAGCAACCACCACGATTCCAGTATCGGCGTCCTCGCTGATCTGGATGAACATCGCCGACACGAATACGGCGTCGCCGGTTACGGTCTCCTTCAATGGCGGTTCGACGCTTACCGTTAAGGCGAACGGCGGGAATGACGTCGTGGCTGGTGGGCTGGTATCGGGCATGATCGTGCTCGGCATCGTCTCCGGAACCACGTTCAGATTGCTGAGCGACCAGGCAAGCACAGCCATCCTGGCAGCGGCAGAAGCAGCGCTAGCTGCCGCCGAGGCACTGGTGCAGGCGGCTGCCTATTATCCGTCTCGCAGCGCGGCTATCGCCGCTACTGTTCCGGAGATTGTAGAAACCCTTTGGGTTAAAGCGCAAAACGGTATGCTGTTAAACTACCGTAGCGTGCCCGGCGTCACACTTAATCCTGCCTTGACGACGAACGGTGGGACGCGCGCCTGGCTGCCGGCGGTGACGCCGCATGCGCCGGATTATTGGGCGGACAATGTTACGCCTGGCACGACGGACATGCTGGCTGCTATCTCGAACGCAATGCTGCACGGCCCTACCGAAATGTGGCCTGCGACGATATATGCGATTAGCGCCGAGCTCCCGTTTGCAGATGGATATCACCTGGAGGGGGCTGGCGGGTATTGGAAGCGCCGCACGGGCTATGACTACGCGACCGATCCTGAAGGTGCGTCCGTTATCAAGTATATCGGCGCAACCGGAGATAATACTTGTGCCGTTCGTATCTCCCAGACTGCTGTAGGGGTTGCCGGCAGTGACTTCGCAGGCCCTGAAACGGATGATCTGGTTAATGTCGTCGCAAAAAACTTCCACATCGATGCCAACGGCGCGGACTTTGGCTGCTATATCTATCGGGCTGGCAACCAGTCGAATATTGATGGGATAACTGTTGAGGGTGCCGCGTATAGTGGTCATACCCACCTAGGCTGCTTCGCCGCGTTTTTCGGGGTATTCGCTGCTTACGAATGCCAGAATATGGGCGCGATCATTGGCTATGACATTTTCGGTTGGGGTGGCGGCGAAAGCCCCAACTTCGCTTATAACGCGACTTTCCACGTTGCAAACAATGGACAAGGCGGCGCCTTCGTCGAGAACAGCACGACGTCTCAACCGGCCGTCTCCGGAAGGCAGACGTTGCCGTACGATCTATATGGCTGCGGCGCTCTTATAAGGATGGGGCGTGGGAGCCGGATCAATATTTCCTCGGAAAGCAACCTCGGCCGAGCGTTCTATGGTGAGAGCATTGTCGTTGGCGGCGCTGATGGCGGCCCGACAGTTATCATTGCGGAATACATCGAAGGAAATTCGGCTGGCCCTCTTCTTGTCCAGTCCGATTCTGATGGTGGGCTCGTGGTCAAGGATGGGTTTTTCCATCCTGGCAACGGCGGTTCGCTTGCCAAGCAGACAATCAAGATCGAAGGCCGCAACAACAGCAACGTAGCAACGACCGACGCCGGTTCAAACCTCCCTGACCAATGGATACTGCTTCAAAACCTAAAGGGCCTGTTCGAAGTCAACTCTAACACCGACAAGTATAGGGTCGAGAACTGCCAATACGACATCACGTTTTCATCGCGCCGGCCAACCGAACCTTTTGTCGAGCGCCAGAACGAGATGATCAATGGTGATTTCTCGGTGTGGCAGCGTGGGTCAGGCCCGTTCTCCGCAGATGGGTACACGGCGGATCGATGGTATGCGGGCTTTCAGGGAGGGACTGGTACTGTCAGCCAGGAGGCTATCACGGTTGGGTCTCTGGAGGGATTTGACGCTCCCAGCCCGGAATATTGCCTCAATATGACGATGACCGTCGGCGCGGCTAATGCTGGCATGACGTGGCGAGCTGCAGATGTCCGCAAGTATGCGGGCCGGAGGATTATCGTTTCGTTCTGGGGCGCAGTAGATGCACTTAAAAGCATCCGAGTTGATGCCACCCAGAATTTCGGCTCAGGCGGCAGCACTGCCGTTACCACAGTTGGCGTTAGCGACGCGAGTGTATCGACAACCTTCCGACGCCATTCAGTCGCGATCGATCTACCATCCATCTCGGGGAAGACTATCGGGACGGATAGCTACCTTGGCATTCGCTTCCGGTATCAGGGGTCGGGAACATTCACTCTCAAGCTTGCTGCCGTTAAGATCGAGATGGCTGCTTGGGGGCCGTCGTTGTACCGGCAGAAACCAAAGTCGGAAGAGTTTGCGGCCTGCTCCGCCTACTTCAACCGTCTTGTCTCTGGCATTGACATTCATACAGGTTTTGCAGGTCAGGCCATCAGCTCGACGGCGCCGGTTTACAGTATCCGCTTTCCTCGGATGAGGAAGACCCCCACATTGTCCGTATCCAGCGCCGCGCATTTCTCTGCACTTGGGTCAACAGGGGCGGACATCGCTTTGAGCGCTCTCTCGCTCTCACAGGCAAACGATCAAAGCGGTCGTCTTGTTGGTACAGTGGCCGCGGGCCTGACGGCCGGCAACGCAACGCTTCTCCGGTCAACAAACGCCTCCGCCACCCTTGACCTAGTGGCGGAGGTATAATCAAGCATGCTTTCGCTTCGCCAGTTCCATCACGCTATGGAAGTGCGAAAGCAGCGCATTGTCGGGCGAGATGTTTGCGGAAGCCCGGTCGATAGCCTCTTTGACTGACGGTTCGGTTTCCACGAGAGATAGAGCGTTCTTCCCGTCAGTCAGGAGGTGCGACGCGAGGGAGGTCAAGAATATGACATCCTTCTTCTTGTCCCTGGCAATCCTTCTGATGAAGTCGGGAGCGGTTTCATTGGCGTGGTTGTTTACGGCTTGCATGATGCGCTCCATTGCGTGGTAGGATCTACCACCCATTGAAAGCAATTTTTCCTCTGCCGTAAAGGGATCGGGGAAAAGTGGCTCGTTGTCTATCCGGACTTGGGTGAACGACGCGGTATGCTCGTCAAGAACTTGAAGATTAGCCCGGAATGCCGAAAGGATTGCGGGGTCCGGCTCGTCTCCAAGATGATCGTTGAGGGCACGGGCACAACGAACTATGGCGCCTTCGCCAAGGGGGCCGGAATGGTGATCGAGGAAAGCAGGTCCTCGGTCGGCAGCCATCTCGTGCAATCTCCACCAATCGGCAAGCTGTTCCTTCAGGGCCGGTTTGTCGAGCGCCAGGGTATAAGCGCTCATTGGATCGGCTTGGAACTTGTCGACTTTCTCCCCGTGGGGGTTGAAGTAGATAACGCCAATATCGCGAGCAAGGCATTCCAGAACGCCGGAGGCAAATCGCTGGACCGAAACGTCGCAACGCTCCATTGCGTCGTAGAAGTTTTCGGACGTGACATATTCAGGGAAGAGGTTTCCGGTGTCGCCCGGGTGTCGAGATATGATAGGCGTCATGCCAAGTTCAAGGACAGCCTCAACGGCTTCCGTCAGCCAACGGTCGCGATGCTCGACCAGAACGCCATAGGAAAAATTGCAGTTGATGAGGACGCGAGGCGTTACGTCCTTTGACCATTCGCGTTTCGGCTTAAGCCGGAGAGATTCCATCCGGGGAACGCCGACAGAGGCGATGATTGCCGTGTGGCCCTCGAAGTACTTCTTGTCGAAGTCTCCGGGCAGCAGGACGATGTCGCTCGTCTTGTAGGCATAGCGCTTCCAGTGAACGTCGGCGTCGTCGTAGTCTTGGATTCCCTCGACAATCGCGATTGTGCGGATACCTGAAGCCTTTGCCGCTATGATGATAGGCCGAGTGACCGGATCCCAATCGTTGAATGTGACAATAGCGCGGGGCTTGTAGCGGCCGAGAACGAACTCGCTCAAGGTAATCAGCTCTACGCCATGTTCGGCGGCAGCGGCGCGCACCTTTCCATCGCGCCATTCTGCAGAGATATCGACTGTAATAAAATCGATGCCCATTTCTTTCAGAGCATTTCCGATAAGGGAGATAGTCCAGACGTGATAGGCAGAATGGGGGATGAATACGATCTGATGGGCCTGCATACCGGAAAACCACGGACGATCCTTAGAAGGATCGCCATAGACGGTCCCGGTACCAACAATGTTGCTTTCTAACTGGCTCCCCTTGGCGTCGGTTATCTTGGCAACAAGGCGAGCCGCCATGTCACGGTCGTCAGGGTTGATAGGTCCGCTCGTTGATCTTTGGCGTTGGATACCACGGTGGAGTATGCCCTCCAGGTGGGTTTCCGAATGAGTGAGAAGGTGAATATCTGGGATTTCGCGGCGGACCAGACTTACAAGCGTCTCATCCGTTTCCGGGTGATCGCTGGCGAGGTTCATGCCGACGAACTCCATCGTCCGGTTAATTTTGCGCTGCTGCGACGTGTAGGCGCTTAGCGGCTTAGCCATCCTGTATCTGGTGGACCAGTCTAGTTGATCTTCCGCCAACGGCTTTTCAGCGCTGTTGATGATAGCTAGGGAAAGATCAAGGTGGGCAAGGGGCTGCTGTCTTACCATGCTACCGGCCCGTCTCCTGTAGGTCACGGACGAGAACCGAGTGGGCGCAAAAATATAACCGGCGCGCAGGATTCGAAGCCATAGGTCAAAGTCTTCGGCCTGCTTCAAGCCATGATTGAAGCCTCCTGCCATGCGAAGGATATCGCGGCGGATCATGGGCTGGTTTGCGTTAAACGGGCAGTGTCCGCTGGAGCCGACGAAGGTGACGTAATCGAGAGACTGAGCCTTGCTTTCCGGGGCAACTTTAAGCGTCTCCTCGATCGAGACGCTTCCGCAGTAGGAGCCGATGAACCTGTCACCTGTCCGTTGACCCCATCGGCAGGTGGCCAGGCGAACTTCAAGGCTGTTCTTCATCATTAGATCGTCAGCATCGAGAAAGGCGACAAACTCTCCTCTGGCAGCGCGGAGTCCGGTGTTTCGAGCGCCAGAGAGGCCGACATTCATCTTGTGGCGGATCAGCCGGAACCGAGGGTCTGAGAAGTGTTTTTTGGCTTGGGTGATGGAATCATCGGTCGAGCAGTCATCAACCACAATGCATTCGAAATTCTTGAAGGTCTGAGCAGCAATAGAGGCTAGCGTCCACTCCAAGAAATGACCGGAGTTATAAGACGGCACGACAACCGAGACTTCCGGATTATCCATTGATCACCCCACGTTCACCATAGAAAGGCGGGTTACGGATAGGGCATGTGACGGTGGCGATGCAACTCAAATGATGTATGGGCATCTCAATTCTTCGATTTGATGCACCCGAGAGGGCTCCCTCAGGGCTGACTTTTTCTCTAAGGTCCGCTCGGATCAAAAGGGAACTGGGGATGAGTTCATTTAAAAGAAGGGCGCTTCTTCAAGCATTCGGCGCCTCGGCGGCGGCTGTTCCAGCCGCTTCGCAGCCCGTAATGATGTCTTCCGAGCAGGTGACGGCTGACGGCGGAACTTATCTGCGCTTTCTGTCGAGCAAGCTAGGAGATGCGCTTACTGCCGAAGATTTTGGGGTGCAGAAGGGGGTAGCGAGAGATCAATCGGCGGCCTTAAACTCAATGTTCGGTGCTGCGGAAGATGTTGTGGGCCAGGCCGCAAACAATGGCCTGCAATTGGGGAAGTTCACAATCGATCTCGGCAGCGGGTCTATCCATTTGGAACAGCCTGTGAACCCTATACCTTTCGGGATAACAATCGCGGGCCGCGGGCCAGCTCACACCCGTTTCGAGTGCCACGGCGACTTCTATGCCTTCGATGTCCAGGAATTTGAAAGCGACGGTACCACCCGGCGATATCACAACGGCATGTGGTTCCGAGACTTTACTGTTATATCCCGCGATCCGTCCAACCGGACCTCGGCATTCAGGCTTCGGAATCTTATCCGCAACAGTGGGCTTGAGCGCGTCTTGCATCAGGGCTGCAAAACCGGTTTTGACATTGATTGGAGTTGGACATTTCAACTAGCCAACTGTGGAGGACAAGGCGGGACCGGCGAAGGTGCTGCTGTGATGAGCCTAACTGACAACCACATCTACCTCGGGAAAAATAATGGAGCAATTCACGTCATCGGTGGGCGCTTCGACGTTTTCGAGGAAAATGGGATCCACGCTGTCGGCTCAGATACCCTCGAGCTTTTTGTCAGAGGCGACGCAACTTTTCAGTTTGGCAAGAAAGGTGGGATCAAAGTTCGATCGGCGCGCACTGTTGATATCGATGGGGCGTTCCTCGAAGGGAATTGCATCGGCAACCCGTCCGAATACTATCTCGACCTCAACGGCTCCGCGTCACCCCTCGCACAGTGCCGCGTTCGCGCGACAGCAATAAACAACAGGGGCGACCGAAACCGCGACGGACTCGGCATAGCGCGAATTGATGGCTTCGAGACGGTCCAATTTGAGGAACGGTGGTCGCGAAACGGAGTGAAAGACCTTCCGATAATTGGCCCAAATGTTACCCGGGCGAAGGTCTTCCTTCAGACATCGGCACAAATGACCTCTGCCGAATTGCTGCATCTCGCCGGCCCAAAGGCCGCGGAGGCTTCTGCGGAGATCAACAGTCCGGCCCGCCCGATGCAGTTCTATGGAAGAGTGATCAACGGAAAGAATCTCTCCCAGGCCGGGACAGCGTCATTTGGGCGACAAGGGGAGGCGTCGGTAATGCTGGGTGCCGCAGGGGGCGAGGCTATAATCCAGGGGCATGATGGCAATGCAAAGAGGACATTGAGCTTGCAGGGGGGCGCTGGAGGCTTGGTTTGCCTGTCTGGCATTCAGAAGAGGTTAACCCACACATCGTCAAGCTACACGCCCAGCGATGCGATATCGACAGCCGTTCTAGATACTAAGTCTGGCGGTCTCCTCGTCAGGATGGATCTTGCCAAGTTCGTTTTCCCCGTCGGGTATGAATTGGAGGTTCTTAAACCGTCTGAACTGAACGATGTTGTGTTTGTCCCGCCGGACCCGACAGACGAAATCAACGGTATACAAGGCATGAAGAGCGTTTCAGAGCCCGGGCGCTATGTGATGACGAAGATTTCGACTATCGCTTGGATGCTAACGCATCAGTATCTCGCGTAGGGGTTAGAGCGGCTGAGACATGATTGAAATGCAGTCGTGACGGTTGCGGAAAGGTTGGGCTACAACGGTAAGGCCAGCCTCGGCCGCAAACCCAGCCATCTTTTCGGGCGTCATGTCTGTGCGATGTCCAGAGTCCGCTGGGCCGCTCCCACTGTGATCGATCCACAGGATGCCGCCGGGCCTCAATCTCTTGGAAAATTGAAGAACGTACCCTCTGATGATCTCAGGATGCATATGGACGGCGCTGTCGAAGCACGCGATCAGTTCGTAATCGTCGCGATCGAGCATTTCGACGCTCTGACCGTCGTTCAAGAAGAACCGCATAGGAACAGGATAGTATTTAAATCGCTCGCGACAAACGTCCAGGCACGCTTGGTTCATGTCGAGTAGATCCATTGTGGACGCGTACCGAATAAGCTCTGCCGTAAACCGCCCGCCGCCAGGGGAAAGTTCGAGGATTGCGAGGTCGCGGCGCCCGCCCAAATGTGGGCGGAGAAGGTCGTCTGCTATATCAGCGATGTGGCCGATAGTCTGCTGAGCCCCGCCGCCCCAGCGATAACCAAATTGGTCTTTGCCGGTCCAGTTTTCTGCTTTACCCCAACGGTTCCGATTGAACTCGAGGTTCTTTTCCTTGTCGCTGATCGACTCTTGCATAAGGCTCTCTTTTCGACATGCCGTTACTATCGGCGCATACAAACATAGGTCGGAACTCGAGTCGAGTAGCCCGATCGGGTTCTCTAACGCGGGTAGCTAGCCCCTCGAATGTTTAGGAAGGGAGGTTTCAACGTCTCCAAAGATTGCGCCAAAAGCCTGAGCTGTTAGCTTGGTATCCGCGCTTTTCTGGGTTCGGCAGGACGTAAAGATCTACCCACCCCTTGCCATTCAATACGAGCTTTCGGACATACGAGACGAAATCCTCTTCACTTCCCGCCTTGAGAGGAGGTCCGATCAATTCGGCTAATGAGGAACAGTTCCAGCGCTGCCGACCAGGGCTTTCATGCACCGCGTAGTTTGCTGTCAGGTCGCGGAGGAACGTGACCGGGTCGGTGCCTTGGCTGTCCATCCACTGGGGCGCGAATTCGGTCTTGATGAACCACTTCTTGTGCGAGGAAAGGAACCTCCGACCACCGGCGAACACTCGTTCCTCCCATCCTTGGGTGTCAATTTTGATGTAAACGCCGCTGTCAGCGTCGACGTCCTTTGTCAGCATATCGAGTGTGACAACATCCGTTTCTACGATCGACCAGCCGGGCTGGGCTATCACGCGGCTATCCTGGGAGGCTTTTTCGTTGACGCCGAATTTAGTCTTTTGAGCCTCGCTGTCCGAAACAATGGCGGAATAAAATCTGTCGTACCTAAGGCCATTAGCTACGAAATTGTCTGCAATGAAATCCGCCAACCATGGGATTGGCTCAATCAGCGTAAGCTTGCTCGATGGAAAGGCCCGCCGCATCAGCATGCCTGTGTATCCGTAATTTGCCCCAACATCGATGCAGACCTTTGGGTCGACCGTCTCTCGCAAGACCGCGTAGAACGGGCTGTAATATTCCTCGGAATGGCCTCTTTGGTAATAGTGTGTGCCTCCGGCGTCACCTTTCCGGAACATCAAAGTTACATCGCCAATTTCGACACTTGCACGTTCTTCGGTCATTCGGGGGAGTCCTTTAAGCGACGGCCAAGATTTTCTGGTGCTTCTACAGACGCTTGATCATTGCGCCGGCGGCTGTATAGACCTGCTCGACAGTCGCACGTATCTGTCCGACGATCATAGGGTCCGTAAAGGCGGGCTCTCCTTGGTCAACCTGTCGACTGACCGATTCGAACATCTTTTGGAAAAATGCTTTCGGGTTCTCTTGGGAAGCCGCCGAGACGAATATTTGCTGCTTCATCAGGTATTGAAGCGCGATGTTTTGAGCCTGCAGCTCCGCAATCCGTTCTGCCAATAAATCAATCGCCTGCCTGGTCTGGTCGTCCATTTCGTTTCCTCTTCAGGGAAGGATGCTGCGGCCTCGCGTAGCGAAAATCAATCCCAACCGCCACCACAAAAGGAAAACACCATGAACCGACGCATCAACGCGGAGGGGCTTTCGCACATCAAAAAGTTCGAAGGCCTACGGACCCGCGCCTATCGTGATGTCGCCAACATCCTGACGATCGGCTACGGCCACACCTCTGCAGCCGGCGCTCCGGAGGTACGTGACGGAATGACCATTTCGGAGACCCAGGCGGAGCAGATCCTTCAGTCCGATCTTCGGAAGTTCGAGGATCGGGTTTCCCGCCTCGTGAAGGTGCCGCTATCCGACAACCAGTTCGCGACGCTCGTCTCCTTCGATTTCAACACTGGCGCGCTCCACAAGTCCACGCTCCTCAAGAAGCTGAACAAGGGCGACTACAATTCCGTGCCGGTCGAGTTGATGAAGTGGGTGAACGCCGGCGGCAAGAGGGTCAAGGGCCTGGTCAACCGCCGCGCTGCGGAAGCGGGTCTTTGGGCAAAGGGTGAGTTTGTCTCTTCCAACTTCGTCGATGCTGAAAAGCGGGTTCCGAACAAGGAAGTCGCAGCGATCGGCGGCGGTGGTGCGGCTGCGACGGCCACGACGGCCGCTCCGGTTATACCGGATGTCCTCGATGCTGTCTCGGGTCAGCAGTACGAGCTTTCCAGTGGGGACTGGATCCGCATCACGATTGCGGCAGTGATCCTGGGGCTGACGATCTGGGGAATCTACCAGAAGGTCAAGAACTGATGTTCGGCCTCACATCATGGCTCAAGATCGGCCTTGGCGCCCTCGCGGGCGCCACGTTGGCCTTCGCTGCCGGTTATCTCAGTGGGCGCTCTGACGGCAAGGAAAGCGTCCTTGCCGATCTCAAAGACGACCGGATCACAATCCTCGAAGATGGGAAGAAGATCGATGCGGAAGCACTTACTGCTGACGATCCCGGCCTTTGCGCTCTGCTTGGCGGGTGCGAGCTGCCAGACAACAGCGCTGACTAAGCCCTGCGACGTGCTGGTGCCGATCGACCCGAAGCCGGCGACGAACAGCTATCTCGTGGCAAATGACCGCGAGACAGCCGTCTCGATTGCGCGCCACCGTGGACGGGTCCAGCAATACAATTGCAGAGCCCGCTGATGCCGATGCTCATCAAGCTGGGAGACTGTGTGACTACCTCTTTATCGAGCTACGCGGCGCGGCGACGAGTTGCTCGTCAGTAGATAAAGAAGTCGGCCGATGTCAGGGATAAACCGGGATCTACCCTTGCAAAGAGCACACGTGCTGCGCTGCCAGTGCCGTCGCTGTCATAATAGAGGCCACCCCCGTCGGTGTCGTAAATGATGCGGTCATCGGCATCATGCGCAGTACCGGCGGTACTAAAATGGAACTGAGCGGCGGTCATGACGCCAGTTCCCACTAATGCCGTAAAGGCGGCGTTGTCCAACCTAATCGTATCTTCAGCCACGGAGTAATCGAGAATGTTGTCGACGTTGGTTGAGGCATTTAGAGCTGTACTGAAGTAAAAGGAGTCGAGCCCCCCTCCGCCTATCAAGTCATCATTCCCGGCTCTGCCATTGATTAGGTCGTTTCCACCCTCACCTCGTAGGATGTTGCGGGCAGTGCTACCGTTCAATATGTCAGCAAAATCGGTTGCCCGGACGCCTTCGATCGAAGTTAGCGTATCAGTCTTTCCAAAGCCGTCTCGCGCAACGCCGCTTTGAAGGTCGACGTTTACCCCGCTATCGCCACCCCTTCGAACATCGCGGTGATAACGAACGACATCGAAGCCACCTCCGCCATTGATCCGGTCGGCTCCGCCAAGACCCATGAAATCCTCATTTAGGGAAGACCCCGTGAAAGTGTCCGCAAATTGGGTGCCGCGAAAACTCTCAATGCTCGTGAAGGTCTCGGCGTTGCCGAACTGATCAGTCGCCGTCCCATTAGCAGCATTCACGATTACGCCACGGAGCGCGTTTGGGCTCGAATAGGCGTCGTCGAAACTTAGTTGGTCAATGCCGCTGCCACCGTCGTAGGTGTCCCGACCCTCGCCGCCAACGAGGAAGTCATCGCCTGCGCCTCCGTTCAGCGTGTCGTTCCCGGCGAATCCATAGACATCGTCGCTACCGGAACTTCCGTTCACCGTGTCGTTTGTCTTCATCAGCCATTGTTGGAAATTCCAGCCGTTGAACGATTCGGCGGCCGCCTGGAAGTCTGGAAGGCTCAAAGACAGACCGGTCAGGTTATCTATGACGGCACCGCCACTTGTTCGGGTCTGTACAGACGTTACCGTGCCTCCGGTAGCATTGCCTTGTGCGTCGAAGGTGAAACTGCTCCCGATGACGCGGAACTCAATCCCATTGCTAAATTTGTAGACCATCAAGGTCGCGCTTCGACTTACCAGCGTGGCTTCATCAAAATTGATTAGCTCGCCCATCGTTGGCATGTAATCGATACCCGCGATCGCGGGAGTATACTGGTAGGGATAAATGCCCCCGGGGAAGCTTTTTGTAAGTGTTGCCATAACGAGTCTCTCCTATCCGCGGTTATCATTACGTTCTTCGCCCCCCCGCGCAACTAAGTACTAAGGTGTAGGTCGCTACCATCGGCGTGCCCTGGGACTTCATCAACAAATACGGTGGAGAGACAGATCAATCTGGACAGTGCATCGCCTTAACAACGATTGCGAGGTCAGGGCATCCCCGCCGCTCCGCAGCCGCACCCATGCGTCCCGGCCCAAGGCCGATCGGGATGCTCCTCACATACCATGCTGTGTCTCTACAGCGGCGGCAGATCATGGAGGGGAGAATACCGCAATCGACCCCAAATTAAATCATCAAGGAAACACCAGATGACTGACGGTTATCTCGGGCCAGGCATCTGGATAAGGATCCAGCATCGCTTTGGCCCGCGCATGATGGAGTGGTTCATGGCCGGGCATTTGATCCTGTTCGGCTCGATCCTGCTCCTGCCAACCGAAACGTTCAATCAACCGGCATGGGCATCGTTCCGTGACTTGTTCCGATCTGAGGACCTTCTCGGATGGATCATGTTTTGGGTAGGTATCCTCCGCCTGGTGGGTCTCATCGTCAACGGAGCAAGAAAAAAGGTCACACCGCAAATCAGACAGATATCAGCCGGGGTTGGCTGTGTTATCTGGGCAGGCATCTCATATGGATTCGCTTCCTCTGATGTCGTCTCGACATGGCTCGCCATCTATCCGCTTTTTGCGCTTGGCGAGCTGGTCAATATTCACCGTGCGGCACACGACGAGGGGGAAATCAGGAATGGATCAACTCGCTAATCTCCCGGCTCCTGCGCTGATCACGTTTGGAGCCGTTCTGGCAGTCATTTTCGCCGTCCGGTACTTGGGGCTATGGCAGGGGCAGAAAACCTCACCATCGTCGTCGCCTGCGTCGGCACAGGTAGCCGCGGTCATCGTCGATCCTACTGCTCTCAACAAAGCAACAGCAGCCGTAGAGGCGCATACAGCGGCCATGCATCGAGCCATCGATGTTGAGGAGCGCCGGACTAGGGCAACCGAAACCATGGCGATCGAGCTCGACCGCATCCGGGAGGAGTTACGCATCCACCGGGAGATAAGGCGCGCCGATCGATAACGCCGCATCTCTCTAGCCTCGCCCTGTGCCCTTATCCGGGTGCAGGGCGCCTTCTTGCGTTTCAGTCCAGGCCATTCTTCTTTTTCATTGCGTCCCAATATTCCTCGGCGGTGCGCGCCGCTTCGGCCGCCGTCGGCGCATACCCTCTGTTCGGCATGATTGGTTGGCCGCTCCATCCCTTCGGATAGCTGCCCGACCACTGCCACTGACCTTTTTTCAAGGTCTCCTGGTCCAGCCGAATCCTCCCCGCATATTGCTCGCCGTCGTACGCTGAATAATCCTCCAGCAGCTTTCCGTCCAAGCCGCGATCCCCCGGCCATGTCCTCATCCAGCGGTATTTCTTTTGCCAGTCGCCGGTCATTCCAACTTTCGCTTCATCGCCTTTAGCAGAGCGTCAAGCTCCGCATTGTTGACGTCCGCCAGCATGAGGTTGTCCGCAACCTCGATGATTGCTGCGAGCGTCTCCGCCTCGGTCCATCCGGCTGCTACCGCTGCTTCGATCACGTCTTGTATGGGAAGCTCTACCGCCATCTGGCAGTGTAGGTGACGGTTCTCGTCGTCGGGTGGCACGGTTGGGGGAGGGATGTCTACCATGCAACGAGGATAGAGCGGTAGGTCTCATATTGCGATGGTTAGGTTCGATGAACCTACGGAGCACTATGTAAAAAGGGCTCTCGGTTTCCCGAAAGCCCTTGCTTTTCAGCTAATTGGATGGTGGGCGTGACAAGGATCGAACTTGTGACCCCTACGATGTCAACGTAGTGCTCTCCCGCTGAGCTACACGCCCATCCGTGGCGGCGCATAGACCATAGACTGGTCGGGCCGTCAACTGGTTTTTGTCGCGAAATGCGAAGCTTTTTTGAAGGCCTCGCATTTCCCGGCATTCGACATCTCAGGCGGCGAGAAGCTTGTTCACTTCGTCCACCAGATCGCGCAGGTGGAAGGGCTTCGAGAGCACCTTTGCGTCCTTCGGAGCCTTCGAATCGGAGTTCAATGCAACGGCGGCGAAGCCGGTGATGAACATTACCTTGAGGTCCGGATCGAGTTCCGTCGCGCGGCGGGCAAGTTCTATCCCGTCCATTTCCGGCATGACGATATCGGTCAGGAGAAGCGAGAAGGGCTCCTCGCGCAACCGGTCATAGGCGCTTGCGCCGTTATCGAAGGAAGCGACCTTATAGCCCGCCTTTTCCAGCGCCTTCACCAGGAAGCGGCGCATGTCGTTATCGTCTTCGGCGAGAAGGATTTTCTGAATCATCTCCGGGACCGTCATCCAATGCAATTTTTAAGTTAGGGAACACTCACACTGCCAAGACACGGTAAACATCCGTTTAATGGGGGTGGAAGAGGTTTTCGTGGGGTATAGATAGTATGGACTTCATGCCAGGCAACTGGCAACATGCGGTCTTGAACAAGTTCGTGACATGGTAAAGGCAGGATGGATTGCAGCGAGGGTGATTTTGGACATTTCGAAGTAAGGGAGCCCGCTGCGCAGACAATCCCCTTCGTTTTCAACTCGCCCCATAGCGGCCGCTTCTATCCTCCCTCCTTCCTTGCCGAGACCAATCTCGATTCGCTCGCCATCCGCCGCTCGGCCGATCATTATGTCGACGATCTGTTCGCAGATGCGCCGGAGCTCGGCGCGCCGCTGCTGCTTGCCCATTTCCCGCGCGCCTACCTGGACGTGAACCGCGAGCCCTATGAGCTCGATCCCCGCATGTTCGACGGGCCGTTGCCGCCCTTCGTCAATATCGGTTCCATGCGGGTCGCAGGCGGGCTCGGAACGATCCCGCGTATCGTTGCGGAAAACATGGAAATCTACCGGCATCGCCTGTCGGTGGAAGAGGGTATGAGCCGCATCGAGACGATCTACAAGCCCTATCACGCCTGCCTGAGAAAGCTGATCGCCCGAACCCATGCCCGTTTCGGGCTTGCGATCCTGATCGACTGCCATTCCATGCCGGGCAATATCCGGCTGTCAGGCTCCGACGTCCGGCCGGACTTCATCATCGGCGACCGCTACGGCACCAGCGCCTCTGCCGAGCTTTCCCGCGCGGCGATGCAATTCCTGGACGGCATGGGCTTTTCGGCCGTCCGCAACAAGCCCTATGCCGGCGGCTTCATAACCGAACACTACGGCCGGCCGGTCCGGGGTCTGCATGCGCTGCAGATCGAAATCAACCGGGCGCTCTATGTGGACGAGATGACGCTTGCCAAAAAGCGCGACTTTCCGGCGATCGCTGCCGCGCTTTCCACCTTCATGCGCCAGATGGCAGATTTCGCCGTTGAATTTTCCGGCAGCGGCGGCGCACTCGCCGCCGAATAACACCCCATTATCCACAAGCTTTTGTCTGCCGGTCGATCGCGGGCAAAAAAAACCGCGCTTGTGGGCGCGGCTAAGTCTAGGGAGGAAACACCCAAGGAGGGTATTTACAGTCAAAGACTGTAAGATGAGATTAGTATTGCGCTGCACAATTGTCAAGCAATAACTTTTTGTGCTCAATTTTTCAGCATTTTTGGGCGAAGTGGTGAGATATGCGCCAGTGCCTGCCTGTTTTCCCGCTCTACGCCTCCAAATTCAGCCGGTTTCCAGCTTGCGGCGATTCGATTAGAAGAAGTTTCCATTCCACGAGGGGATTTCTTCGATGCTTCCCGACCGCAATTTTTTCTATACGCTTGCCGATGCCGCCAAGGCTGAAACGCTGCCGCGTTTCCGCACCGGCCTTTCAGTGGTCAACAAGCTGGAAAGCGGGTTCGATCCCGTCACCGAGGGCGACCGCGCCGCCGAGACCGCGATCCGCCTGCTGATCGAGGAAAAGTTTCCCCATCACGGCATCCTCGGCGAGGAGCACGAGAATATCGGTCTCGACCGCGAGCATATCTGGGTCATCGATCCAATCGACGGCACACGCGCCTTCATCTCTGGCCTGCCGGTCTGGGGTACGCTGATCGGCTTCCGCTCGAACGGGCGGGCGACGATGGGGCTCGTCGACCAGCCGTTTACCGGCGAGCGTTATTTCGCCGATGGAACACATTCCTGGTACCGCGGTCCGGACGGCGAGCGGCAGATCGCGACGCGGGATTGCGGCGAGCTCAAGAATGCGATTCTCTTCACCACCTCGCCGCATATCTTCACGGGAGCGGACCTGGCGCTTTACCGCTCCGTCGAGGAAAAGGTGCGGCTCTTCCGCTACGGCTGCGATTGTTATGCCTATGCGCTGCTCGCCTCGGGCAACGTCGATCTCGTCGTGGAAAACAACCTTCAACCTTATGACGTCGGGGCGCTCATCCCGCTGATCGAACAGGCGGGCGGGATCATTACCACCTGGGACGGCGGTCGGCCGGAAAATGGCGGCAATATCGTCGCGGCCGGAAGTCCGGCGGTGCACCGGCAGGCGCTGGAGCTGCTTTCCGGCAAATGACCGGAAAGATCAGGCGGCGCTTTCGGATAGGCCGAAACCGCCGTCCTGGCCGGGCATGAAGGCTTCGATCGCGGCCAGTCCCTGGGCGCGATAGATGTCCTTGTCCTGGAAGAGTTCGTGGCGAGCGCCGTTTATGGTCACGAGCTGGGCGGCGCGGAAATTGCGCGACAGCTCCTCCTGGGCCCGGTAGGGGACGATTCCATCCAGCACCGGAGCGAGGATCAGAGTCGGGATCGTTATCCGGGTCAGATGCGCCTGGTTCGATACGCGGCGCGCGGCCTTGAAGGTTTCGCGAAGCCAGCGGGCGGTAGGCGCCCCGACCGTCAATTCGGGGTGGGCTGCGATGATTTCCGCATTGCGCTGGAAACGCTTGAAGTCCGAGGTCAGCGGATTGCCCTCGAACGGCCGACGGCTCTTGTCCGTTCCAAGCTGGATGCGGCCGAAGCCGGTAAGGCAGGCGAGACCGGCAACAGTCCGGATCACGCCTTCCGGTACGCCCTGGCCGGAGAGCGCGACATAGGGGGCCGCGAGGACCATGCGGTGGATACGGTTCGAAAGCCGCGGTGCCGCAGACAGGGCTATCAGCGATCCCGTCGAATGGCCGACCAGGAAAAATGGCAGGCGGGCATCCGGCAGCACGATGTGCTCCAGGAAGATCTCGAGATCCCGCTCGTAGTCGGAAAAGCGGCGCACATGGCCCTTGCGCGGATTTTTCGTCAGCCGGTCCGATCCGCCTTGGCCGCGCAGATCGAAGGTTGCAACCCACAGCCCCATGGCGTTGAGGTCGCGGATCGTTTCGAAATACTTTTCGATAAATTCGTTGCGGCCCTGCATGATGACCACGGTGCCGATCGCCGGCGAACGCTCCGAACGGAAGAGTCCGTAGCGCAGCCGCGTGCCGCGATGACCGGTGAAATAACCGGCCGTATAATTGGATGGCGCCGGATTGCCGGGGGTGAGGTGGAAAACGTCGTCCATGGAATCTGCCGCTTCGGTCATAGGCATAAGCGACAGCAGCAGCGGCGGCGCGTCAAGGGGAAAAGAGGCGGCGCGCAGCAGACAGAGAGCGTCGCATTCGCTGGCTGCGGGTTACAGTAAAAGAAAGCCGGAACCGCGGTTGGGGAAACCGGACGGCTCCGGCCAGGCAAAGGCCGAAGCGAAGGGACGAATAGGCTTCAGCCAGTAGAGGCAGTCTGCCTTCCAATAATCTTTGTTCTATCAGATGCCGTCTGAACCTAAGCCGAATCAGCTGTTCATATGGGGTTCAGGCGCAAAACCGGTTTCTTCAAAAAAAGGCCTTGAAGCGGGAAAATTCAATTCCCATCTCAGTCCTGCGGGCGCCGATGAGGGTCCGCCGAACGGCTCCGGCATCGCCAGAACGGGATGCTGAAGGCCAACCAGAACCGCAACGTCGCTTCAAGAGAGGACACCATGCGTCACGTCGATTTTTCCCCCCTTTACCGCTCCACCGTCGGTTTCGACCGCCTTTTCAACCTGCTCGACAATCGTAGCGTCGCCGACCAGACCCCCAGCTATCCGCCCTACAACATCGAGCGGACTGGCGAGAATACCTACCGCATCACCATGGCCGTCGCCGGTTTCGACGAAAAGGAACTTTCGCTCGAAGCCCACGCCCATGTGCTGACCGTCAAGGGTGAAAAGAGCGAAGAAGACATTGGCAACGGCCAGAGCGAATACCTCTACCGCGGCATCGCCAAGCGCGCCTTCGAGCGCCGCTTCCAGCTCGCCGACCATGTCGAGGTACAGTCCGCTTCGCTGAAGAACGGCCTGCTTCACATCGATCTTCTCCGGGACATCCCGGACGCCATGAAACCCCGCCGCATCGCGATCGCTGCCGAAGCCGGCGATACCGCAAAGCAGATCGAGGCCCAGGTCGCCCCGCAGCAGATCAACTGATCTTCGGCTCCCAGACCTCTAGCCGAGGACAGCAAGCCCCGCGGCCCTTCCGAAAGGAGGGGCCGTTTTCGTTGTGCGCCCAGCATGGGCGCATTCTTGTGGGTGCAAGTCCCACCGTGAGCTGGTCACAGCAAGCGAAGAGAAGCGCAACTGCGTGAGGGTGAC
>NZ_SMCL01000015.1:0-128890 GCF_004343065.1 Neorhizobium sp. S3-V5DH | reverse complement strand
ATCATAAGGTGCAGTCACGCTTTGCTCTCCTTCACTGAGTTCGCGAAAACCCAGGAAAGGTAAGCCAAACGGCGCAAAGCGTGACTGTCCTAAGATCATCTGCATCTCAGAGATCCGTTCTCTCCATGGACGTGGCCTCTTTCATGCCACCTCCTTTCTCAGGGTCTGCTTCAGATCATGCCGCCATTGGCACGGAGTACCTGGCCGTTCACCCAACCGCCTTGAGGGCTGGCGAGGAACGAAACGACCGAAGCGATGTCGTCCGGCTGACCCAGGCGCCCCAGCGGTATCGTCCCGACGATCCTCTGGACCAGTTCATCGGACTTGCCGGTCATGAACAATTCGGTCTCCACCGGGCCGGGCGCGACCGCGTTGACTGTGATGCCGCGGCGGCCGAGTTCCTTCGAGGCAACGTGCGTCATAGCCTCGACGGCGGCCTTGCTGGCCGCATAGACGCCGTAGGTGGGCCCGTACGCGCCGACGACGCTGGATGAGAAGTTGATGATACGTCCGCCGTCCCTGAGCCGGCCGGCCGCTTCGCGCATGGCACGGAACACGCCGGTCAGGTTGATCGCAATCTGTTGCTCGAAGCTCGCGTCGTCGGTATCGGCAAGCGGCGCCAGCTTCAGGATGCCCGCGTTGTTGACGAGGATGTCGACGCCGCCGAAAGCCCTTTCCGCGGCGTCGAACAGATTGGCCGCGGCCTGCCCGCCGGCCATATCGGCCTGCACGGCGACCGCCTTGCCGCCGCTCGTCTCGATCTCCGCAACCACGGCGGCCGCAGCGTCATGGCTGCTGGAATAATTCACCACGACCGCGATGCCGTCCTGTGCAAGTTGCAACGCGATGGCCCGGCCGATTCCCTTGGATGCTCCGGTGACGATCGCGGCGCGTTGTCCTTTGATGGTCATGTCATAGTCTCCTGGTTGACGAGCAGGAGATATTGCCGACACCAAAGAAGAACAATCGGGTGGAGATTGACATGAGAATTCGGCTGTGGTGAACAAAGCCATGGACCGGCTTGACCGCATGCAGCTCTTTATCCGGATTGTCGAGCGGCGCAGTTTCGCTGCTGCGGCCTCAGACCTCGGCCTTGCCCGGTCTACCGCCACAGAAGCAATCAAGCAGCTGGAAGACGACCTCGGCGTTCGGCTTCTCGAGCGAACGACCCGGCATGTCGCGCCGACGCTGGACGGCGCGGCCTTCTACCGGCGCTGCGTTGCGATCCTTGCGGAGCTGGACGAGGCGGAAAGCGCCTTCCGCGACATGCAGCCCCGAGGTCTGCTCCGGGTCGACGCGCATCCCCTGCTGACACGCACGTTCCTGCTGCCGCAGCTCAACGACTTCCTTGATCGCTACCCTCTGCTGGACCTGCAGATCGGTCAGGGCGACCGCCTGGTTGATCTTGTCAGGGAGGGTGTCGATTGCGTCATTCGCGCCGGAGAGATTGCCGACAGCGGCCTGATCATGCGACGGCTGGGGATGATCACCGAAATCACCTGCGCCAGTCCGGGATATGTGGAGAGGCACGGAATTCCCCGATCGCCCGATGCCATGGACGGGCATCGCGCCGTCGGGTTCATCTCTTCGCGTACGAGCCAGATCATGCCGCTCGAATTCACGGTGGGAAGCAATGTTCGCCACGTGACCCTGCCGTGCCGGCTGACCGTCAACAACTCGGACACCATGACCGATCTCGCCCGCCTCGGTTTCGGCCTGATCCAGGCCCCGCGCTACCGCCTGCAGCGGGACCTGGACGAAGGAACTCTCGTCGAGGTGCTTGCCGAGTTCCCTCCCCCGCCGACACCGCTTTCGGCGCTCTACCCCCAGAACCGCCAGCTTTCGCCACGGGTGCGGGTCTTTATCGACTGGGTCGTCAATCTGTTTTCCGAAGCCGATTTGTGACTGTTGTGGAATGCCTGTTCAACTGAAGCAGATGCTCCCGGTGTTAGCGCCGAAGATGCGAGTGTTTTTTTACGAGCGCATCGCCCTGGGCACAAACCGCGATCTGGTGGACGTGACCACCAGAATTTCGCGGCTTATGGCTAAAATGCCTTCAGATTTGTTCATCGGGTATTTCCCCGTGGTCCTTCAAGATAGCGACCACTGCAAAAGCTCGTTAATCCGATGACTCTCCAATTTCGTTTTGGCCTGGCCCCGATCGTCCCGCATATCAGGATGGCAGCGCTCCGCGCCCTTGTCTTCGCAACTGGAGCGACCGCGGTCGTTTGGCTATTGGGCGTACTTATTCCCGAAGGCCTATTTTGGCTGGAATTGACGGTCGTGGCGTTCATATCCGCGGCCGTTACATTTCCGTTCCAGTTGGCGTTTTGTCTTCGCAGCGAAGCGCTTCGTGATACCCAGAAAGAACTTCAACACGTGCTCCACCATGATCCCGTCACGGGCACAACGCGCGCCGACGAATTTGCGAATTCAGTCGCGCATGCGATAGACCGCAGGCGCGTAAGCACGGCGGAAAACTCGGATGGCGTCATGCTCGTTCTCAGGGTCGATAATTTCGATGAGATCGGCCGCCGCTATGGTCCGCAATGGGCCGATACGTTGCTTCAATCTATTGTTCGGATCGTATATTCTTCCGTGCGCTATGGGGACCTCGTCGCCCGCCTTGCCTCCGACGAACTCGGCATCTATCTGCCCGGCACGACAACGGAAAATGCCCGCAACATCTGCGAACGCATCCGCGCGCACCTGAAGGAGACAACGTTCACCGCCGGGCAAGAGCGCCACATATCGGTGACGGTGCGGCTTGGCGGTACCAGGGTCGGAGATCAAGCAGACTTTCAGGCGCTCCGCGAGGCTGCCAACCGCGCCGCCCTCGCGGAGGAGGAAGCCGGCTCGCCCCTATTCCGGGAGCAGTTCTCGTGAACGGGAGGTTTTCCGGTCCGCCGCGGTGGCCGTAACGCCGGCGGGGCTCAACGTGCCGCAACGCCAGACGCTATAGACCGGTTGCGTATCCCAGTCGTAATAGAAGGCCGCTTTCAGCCTTCCCTTCTCCATCAACTCCGCGAAGCTGCGGCGCACAGCACGGACCGCCGCTTCCCGCTCGCGATCGTCGATCGGGCAGGTAGATGCGGTGTTGGCAATGCCCCATTCGGTCACCCAGCATGGCTTGCCTTCCCCTTCGGGCCGGCAGAAGCCAAGCAGCGTGGTGACGTAACGTGCAAGCGCAGCGTCATCCTTACGTCCCGGATAAACATGAATCCCGTAGGCGTCGACCAGCCTGTCGATTCCGCGTTTCTGCAGGAGTGAAATGAACTCGCTGGGGTCGAGCCGCTCCATCCCGCGGTGATCGGCCTCGCTGGTGCCGACATCGGAAAGACCGGCTGAAATGAGCAGTGCGTCGTGGTTATGCGCCGTCGCCTGCAACTCCTCCCGCGTGATGCGGACAGCGGCGACATAAGCCTCCAGCCCGCGCTCGAAGGCCGAACGGTCTGCGACTTCCGATGCGTTGCGCGGTGTCCGTCGCCCCGGCTTTTCGTAGACGATGAGGTCGCCATTGTAGGCGCTGTAGTTGATCTCGTTTCCGGGCTCGACGGCATCGATGCGAATACCCATGTCGTCAATCCGGCGAAGCGCCGAGCGCAGTTGCGCCCGGTAAAGACCCAGATCGAGATCCGAAAGCCGCTGAACATCCCAGATACGCCCGAACCCGGCTCGGGGAGCTGCCGCGGCAGGATAATAATCCTTGTTGCCGAGCTGGATTTCCAAAAGGATTTTCAGCCCAAGCCGCTCGGCGATCTCGATCGCATCGATGCTCTTGTCCACCGGCCGCGACAGCGAAAGCCGGACATGGGTGATGCCGCTTGCCGCGATGTCCTTCAGGACGCGCTCCTGATCGGCGCGGGAAAGCCAGGCAAGGTTGACCCGGTTGATGCCGATGCGATCCGACAGCGCATCGTCCGCTGCCGCCGGCGGCACCGGGCCAAAGGCCGAGAGCAGCGTGAGCAGGCAAAGGACAAACGCACGCACCTGCGCCCTCTCCCTCATCCGCTCAAAGTCCGATCTGCCCCAGGGCATTTCGGAAATTGGCCTCGCAGGCGGAATAGCGGTCGATAACCGCTTGCGTGTCGATCTTGCCGAGGAAATTGGCGAGATAGGCACGCTTGTCGGCCTCACGGTTCCAGGTCGCCGCTTCGATATAGGGGAAGCCGATGAATTCCAGCATTTCCCGCATGCGATCGTCAACCGCGATCATCAGGGCGGGCGTGCCGGCCTGCATGCCGATGATGCAGCCATGGAAGCGGCGACCGAAGCAGAGGTCGCGCGCCGACATCGCCCCGCGCCACTGGTTCGTATCGAAATAGACCAACAGTTCGTATTTCCGCTGCCATTTTTCCGAATGCTTGTATTCCGTGCCGCCGGTGATGCGCGCACTCGATCGATCATAGACGATGTCGTTGTCACTGCCGGTCAGGCCGAGATTGTAGGCAACCAGTTCGTCCTGTACCACATAGCTTGCGACGCTGTCGGGCTTGAGCAGCGCATGGGCGTCAACGATCGTATCGGCGACGCTGCCGAGATAACCACCGAAGGCGATCTTCTGGGCTTCCGCCAGCGCCGGGTTGGCGAGTGCGGTCAGCGAGCGCTTCATGTCGTTCGGCGAGAAGTAGAGCGACGGGCAACCCGTCGGCTTGACGAACTTCATCCCCTGTTCCCGCAGGAATTCGGCAGTGAAATAACCGCGCGTCAGGAAGAAACTTTCCTTGTTCCGCAACACCTCCAGGAACTTCTGCGTCCCGGCCGGTAGCTGATCCTTGAGGCCTTCCTTGCGCTGGATGCCGATGCCCATCACCACGACCGGCATGTTCAGCTTCGCGAAAATTTCGGCTTCGAGATCGGCAGAATAACCGGGGCGCAGAAGGTTTGCAGAGGCGAAGACGCACAGATCGAACTCGCGGTTCACCGCTTCGTAGACCTCGTTCGAATCGCGGTTGTTGGCAAGATGCCAGAACGGCAGATAGGTGACGTCGTGGCCACGCAGGCTCTCGGCCGCGCCTTCGCCGATCAGGTAGTTGCCGGTATTGGCGATCCTCCTGACCTGCGAGATCAGGTCCTTCCTGGTCCTGGTCTCGTCGAAATAGGGTCGATGGATGACCCTCGT
Source organism: Neorhizobium sp. S3-V5DH (assembly GCF_004343065.1). Taxonomy (NCBI): domain Bacteria; kingdom Pseudomonadati; phylum Pseudomonadota; class Alphaproteobacteria; order Hyphomicrobiales; family Rhizobiaceae; genus Neorhizobium; species Neorhizobium sp. S3-V5DH. The sequence continues at coordinate 123,768 of NZ_SMCL01000015.1, read as the reverse complement.
GCCGGAGACGTCCGCAATCGTCCGCTGCAGATAGGAGGGGATGCCCGTGAGCAATATACGCATGACTGGTCCTCTGAACCGAAGGTGTGATGTTGCGGGTTGCTAGAGACCGATGCCGATTTCGCGAAGCGTGGTACGGAAGGCCCGTTCGCGATCCGAATACCGGTCGACGAGTTCGGTGGTGTTGAGCTTGGCCAGATGGTCGGCCACGAACTCGGCTCGGTTCTCCGCCTTTTCGACATCGGTGGTATCGACGGCCGGCAGACCGGTGAAGCCCAGCATTTCACGCATACGGTCGTCCACCGCCACCATAAGGCTCGGCACGGCCGCCTGCATGGCGATGATCGAGCCGTGGAAACGACGGCCGAAATTGAAGTCCATGGACGAGGCCCAGCCGCGCCACTGGTTGTTGTCGAAGAAGGTACGGACTTCGAACCGTTGCTTCTCCCGCTCGGTGCCCGGATAAGCGAGGTCGCCGATCATCCGGCCCGATGCGGAATCGTAGACACGGCCCTCTTCGTTCGGCTCCACCTTCATGTCGAAATGGAGGAATTCATCCTGCACCACGTAGGGCGGCACGGTGCCTTCAGGCGCAAGCGCATTCGCATCGAGAATTGCATCCTGGTTGCCGCCGAGGTAACCAGAAAAGATCGTCTTCGCCTTGCCGATTTGGACGCTCGACAATTTCTTCATCGATCGGCGCATGTTGTCTGGCATGAAGTAGACCGATGGGCAGCCTGTCGGACGCACGAAGGAGAAACCCTGGTCCTTCAGGAAGCCGGCGGACTCGTAGCCGCGTGTCAGGAAATAGTGCTCGCGCTCCTTCAGGACGGCCAAAAGCCGTTTCGTTCCCTCCGGAAGATTGTTCTCAAGATCTTTACGGTTTTGCAGACCGATGCCGAGCATGACAATCGGCATGTTGAGCCGGCTCAGGACATCCGCCTCGGCATCCGCGGAAAGCCCCTTGCGCAACAGGTTGGCGCAGGTGAAGACGCAGATGTCGAAATTGGCGTTGAATTCGTCGAAGCCGCCACCGTTTTTGGTCAGATTGTAGAGATGCCAGAAGGGAATCTGTTTGGCATGCGGCGCCAGCGCACGCAGGGCGCCCTCGCCGATGAGGTAGTTGCCGGTATTGCTGATATTGCGAAGCTCCTGCAGGAACTCCTCTTTTGTTTCCGGCTGCTTCTGCCGCTCCGCATAGGAGACCGACAGACCGTGGGCGCCATTGGCAAGACGCGTGTAGTGACCAGGAATACCCGTCACGAGAATTCGCGGACGCATTCGAATAGACCTTTCTATTTCAAAGGAGCGGCCCGGCCATCAGCCAGCTGCCGCAACCACGGGGTTTGCCGTCGCCTGCGCGCGAAAGACCGCGGCGCGGGACAGTGACGAATTTTTCACGGACCTGTCGCTCCAGGAGATGAAATCCGAGAAGGAGGTGGTCCACGACCGATGCGCGGCGGTCCTGATGCAGCCTTCCATGAGCGGCGCAAGCCTCTCGCGATTGCTTGCAACCTCCTTGATGATCCGCGCCAGGTCCCTCACCACCTGCGGATCGGAAGCCGCATTGATGAGGATACCGTCCTCACCGTCCGAAATGAGCTCCTCGACCGCGCCGACCGCGGTCGCGATCGGCACGCAGCCGAGCTGTTGCGCCTCGGTGATCATCAGCGGCGCGCCCTCCCAGCGTGATGGCATTAGAAGGACGTCAGCCCAGCCCAGCGCCTTGATCAGGTCCTTGCTCGCAAAGACCGGCGGGCGCACGTCGACGCCGAGGTCCTTTAGCCTCTCACTCCAGGAGGCCCTGGAATCGGCAAGGATTTCCCCCCCGATGGCCCGGGCGTCGAAGGCGATGTTCGAGGCCCGCAGTTCCGAAAGCGCTGCCGCCAACCGGTCGATACCCTTTTGCTGATCGAGCCGGCCCATATAGAGAAGTCGCAGGCGGTCATCCTTGCGCTCGATCCGTCTGACGGCCAGAACTTCCGCCAACGCCTTAGGCGGCACCGAGAAACTGGCTCCGTTCGCAACGGCGAAAATTTTCTCGTGCGGGATGCCGTAGCTGTGCAGATAGATCTTGAGCTGTTCGGAGCAAGTCAAGAAAGCATCATAGCAATGCTCGTGGGCGATCGCTGCAAAGGGCTGGCCGGCAGGCCGCTTGAAAGCCGTGTTGTCCACCACGTGCAGATAGCAGACCGTGCGGGTACCTTCGGCACGCAACCGCGCGATGAGGGGATGCACGGCCATCACGTGGTTGTTGATGACGAGGTCGAAGCCGGAAAGCTGTCCTTTGAGCGCTTCCCAATCGACCGAATGCTCCTCAGTGATGAAATCCTGTCCCAAAAAGGAACCGGACCCTCCCCAGGCTGGAATTCCCGCATCCCAGAAGTGGATGTAGTCGAAGCTGGAATCGAATTCGTCAATTACGTCCATCCGGGACGTGCCGAGCACGAAGAGATGGGTTTCGTAACCCACCGCCTTCAACTCGCGAGCGGCCGCATAGACGACCTTTTCAGCCCCTCCGAACGAGGCGTTCGGAACCAGCAGCGCCACGGTGCGCTTGCCGTCATTATGCCCGAGCGGCAGGACCGGCGATCCTCCGATCTCCTTGCGCAACGCCTTGTGGAGGTCGGTATAGGGCACGAGCCGCGCGGGGCGCCAGGTCCACCGCCTGCCCGCCGTCTCACGCAGAGTGCTCGAAGCAATTGCGTTGAGGCAATTGATCATCACCTGCTGCGGGGTAATGAGAGAGCGGCGCGGCAGGCTTCTCGGGAATGGGAAGCGTACTTTCAGAACGGCCGATGTCGGCCAGACCTGCTGGCTTGCGATCGAGGAGAACCAGTCCACGGCATTGTTCTGGACCACCTCCTGTACGAGACGGGTCGATATGAAAACGAGATCGGCGGAACCGATCTTTTGGGCGCCCGGCCCATGAACGACCGGTTCGATCTTGCGCTGGGCGGCATCGTTGGCGAGTTGTACGAAAACGACGTTGCTGACCTCGCTCATCCGTTCGAGATGGGCAAGCACGTTCGGCAGCATGCGCGAACGCCGCAGAACGTCAAGCGCCGCCCCGCTTCCAGCGACCATGAAGGGCGGGAAATGTTCATTGTCGGGTTCGCCGATATTACCCCAGAAAGCAGGGATGATGTCGTCGAGACGAAGCATCGTCGGCGGCTTGGTTGGATCGGTGAAGAAGGAGATTGCCGTGTCTTCCGTTCGCGCAAACAGATAGCGGGGGCACTCCTCATGCTCGAAATCCACCAGCATCGGGCGCTGGAACAACGGCCTGTGGCGCTTGCGCAGGAAGCTTACGGATGTGGCGCGGTCCCGGTTGGCCTCCTTGAAGCGGCTCTCCGCCCTCAGCCTGTATTCGAAGACGGTGTCGTGGCAGGGCGTGCCGACGAAACCGTGTTCGATGCAGGACAGCCAGAATTCCCAATCCTCGAAGCCGTTCTGCCTGTCGTCGTTGAAGCGGACGCCGTCCTGGAAAACCTCAATCGAGATCATCGATCCCGTATCGCAGATATTGTCGGTGATGCAGTGGACCAGCCTTGAGTAGCGGTTGCCGTAATGGGCGCGCCAGCTCACTGAAAACGTGTCGATATTCGTGTAGACCCATCCGCAGCCGCTGGAGACGAGCTGCCGGTAAAGCGTTGCGATGGTGCCGGGAAGCACGCGGTTGTCGGCATCAAGGAAATAGACGGCCTTCGCCTCGGGAAAGTGGTCAAGGACGAAGTCGATGGCGCGATTGCGTGCTCCGCCAGGGCCGGCGTTACGGCCGAATATGACATGGACAGACGGATGGGCCGCAGCATAGAGCAGCAGTTGATCGAACGTCTCATGCCGTGGATCACCGTCGACCGAAACGACGATGACAGTCCGGCAGCCGTTGAGATTCGAGGCAAGGACAGATTCGATCGCTTCAAGGGCAAGTGCCGCATGACCGTAGAGGGGCATGGCCACGGCGATCAGGTCCGTCGGCTCCCTGTTACCGGACATCGGTAGCCTCCGTAAACTGCTTGACCATCCTGAAGCCGGACACCTTGAGCCAGGAGAAATCGACGGAATCGGTGACGGCGCGGCTGAGGATCATCAGGTCCATCGGAGCACGTACCGGTTCGTCCAGTTGGATGTTGATGTTGACAACCTCAGTGGAACTGACTTCGCGCCATCCGCTGAAGAATGCCGACGGTCTGGCCGTGCCCTTTCGCGCAATTTCAGCCACCTCGGAACGCGCATTCGAATTTGCCGGCGCCAGCAGGAAGCTGACCGCCGCGGGCTTTCCGTCCGGATGATCGATGAAGGCGCTTGCCGAGAAGGATATCGTTCCAGGCTCGACGGCGCGACTGACAGCGCCGGCCGATATGCCGCTCGACAACGGATGGCAGACAACGGCATGCTCGTGCTCGAGGAAGCGCACTGTCTGGAAATCCGGAACGATGGGCGTGACCGAAACGTCTGCAATCTGGGCCAACGTACCGACCGCCAGGCGATAGTCGACCGTGTACTGGCCTTCGAGCATGTTGCTCGGCGCGATCATGTTGGGTGTCCTGGCGGGCTTGACCCCGGGCAAGCCCGTGAACACCTTGAACGCCAGCGGACGCAGGTCAAGATCCGGATGCGGAATTTCGGATCGCGCCGAGTAGCGCTCGCCGGCGATCGGATAGCCGAGCGAAAGTCCGATGGTCTCAGGTCCAGTCGCGGAGATCCGCAGCCGCAGCGTGCGCGCAGCCCCTCCGCAGGCCCGGGGCAGCGAGAAGAAATTCCAATTCGGCACGAGCTGCGCGTAGGGTACTGTCCACTCCGCGACCCCTTCGCCGCTTTCGAGATAGCTCAATGCGACGACAAGCTCGCCGCTGATCCGGGGCACCGAATGCAGGTGAAGGGCAAACCCTGCCACGCCAAGGCTGGATACCGGCAGCAATTGTTCGACAAAGGCGGCCGTGAGCAGCTGCTCGATCCCCTCGTCCTTGGGATCGGCATAGGGATCGTGGGAGAAGATTTCCGAAACCGGCTCCCAGTTTCTCGCCTGGAAGGCGTCCTCGAGCGACCGGTAGTTTTCCAGCAGCGTTTCGCGTTCCCGGCGCAGGATCGCGAGCTCCGAGGTGATCGAGGCGCTGTATCGGGCGAGCCGGCCGACGCTGCCTTCGCTCAGAGTTCTCAGAAGCGGGAAACTGTCCGAGGTATTGAGGGGATCAAGCCTATGTATGGGTAACGCGGGGACGGTCCCCAACTGCTCAAGCAGCGCCAGACGCTCCTGCAGATCCGTCTCGCCCTCTTCGGAAAAGGCGATGGCGATCAGCGGAAAGGCGTTCTGCAACGTCGCCGGAGGATGGCCATCAACATCGAGGTAGACGACCAGATGCTCAATGTCGCTCCCTTCGAAGCAGGACCGATCCCGGCCCGATGCCGCTACCAGCTTTCTCGTCGCCAATCGTTTCCCAATGCCGGAAGACGTCAATTCTTGCACGCGCGACCTCTGAAGGATTATCTCGGAACAGAAACCAAAGGCGCCGTATAATCAGACGTTTATTCCGACCGGCCGGCGCCATATAACCAAAGCCTAACAACTAACATTGCGGTGCACAATAATAAAAATAGACGAAATCAAATAAATTAACTTCATATATACTTCAAAAATCTAATTAATTATTATGATGTTGTTGTTGATCTGGTGCGAAGTGGTTTCCCGGTTAATTTCTCAAGAAGATCTTGTTGACGACCAAGGCAATCCGCCAATCGAAAACGCCCCTCGACTGTCCGGCGCGCGGCGGCACGCATCTCGAAATGCTGTTCTGGATTTTTCAGCGCGCCAAGAATGGCCTCGGCGAGCGCGTCCGTATCGAAGAACGGCACCAATAGGCCGTTCCGGCCGGAGCGTATGACTTCCCGGACGGGCGCCGTATCCGATCCGATAACAAGGGCGCCGCACGCCATCGCCTCCAACACCGACCAGGACAAAACGAATGGATAGGTCAGATAGAGGTGCGCGGCCGAAATCTGGTAAAGCTGTCGCAGAACCGAATGCGGCACCGCGCCGGGAAAGAGGATGTTTTCCTGTGGCATGTCCAGCGATTTGAGAAGGTGATCCTTCCATGCTCCGCCCCCTGGCGGCGGCACACCATAACTGACGCCATCTCCTCCGACGAAAACGAACAGAGCATCGGGGCGTTGGCGCACAACCTTGGCGGCAGCCTCCAAAACCTGTGGAAATCCGCGATACGGCTCAAGGTCCCGTGCGACAAAGGTGACAATGGGAGGACCACCGGCGCTCAGCACGCGCCCGTCCGGAAGCGTGGCCGAAGCCGTCGGGTCGGGTCGAAACCGCACCGTATCGATCCCCTCATGACACACCGAAATGCGCGCCCGGGCGTCGGCAGGATAGAGACTTCTCTGCCAGCGGGTGGGGCTGATGCCGGCTTCGACGGCCTCAAGTGACAAGAGCTGCGCGACGTTGCGCAGCCGCAGTCTCTTGCGCGTCTCCAGATCGGGCCGATCGCCGGGAGAGAACCCGATGTCCGCCCCTTCCGATCGGTAAAAGAACTCGCAATACGCCAATGCGGGCACCCGTGGCAGCACGTCCTTCAGGAACATCATGCTTCCCCAGCCGATATGACCGACGACGATATCGGGCACCAGCCCCTGCCGCACCATGGCGTCGAGCGTTTCGGCGACGCGATGGCCGATTCGCGCATGGTGATCCGGAACACCCATGTGTCGGGCCATATGCGGATCGGCGCGGGGACCCGATTCCGTTCGATGTCGAACGACGCGAACGGAAGGGATCTTCTGATCTATGGTCTCGGTGATGAGGCTGACCTCATTGCCCGCTTGTGCGAGTTGGGCGGCCAGCGCAGCGAACTGACCGAAACCCCGTCGATGAATAAACGCCACGTGCATCGCGTCTATTCTGCCATTGCCAGGCCCACGGCATTACTCACCGCTTAGACGCCGTACCGTGAAGCGCTGCCCCAGGCCAGTTCGAGCTGGTGCAATGTCTGGAATACAGTCTCCAGCATCCGTTGGTCCTGATCGCCTCGCTTTACCGCACGCTCGTAAGTCATCGCCGCATCTCGGAGATTTGCCCTGAGCTGGCGCCCCTTCTCTGTCAATTTGATGCGTGCCGACCGCTTGTCGCGCTGGGAAGCAACGCGATCAATGTAGTCACCGTCGCCTAGCTGCTTCAGATAATAGGAGACGTTGGAGCCGACATAATGCCCACGATCCAGAAGTTCGGCGACCGACAGCTCCGAATCGCCGATTGCCAACAGGATCATTGCCTGTGCCGGCCCGATATCGTCTACCCGAAGCCTGGTAAGCTCGGCCCGGATCAGGCCCGAGAACCGTCGGCTTGCCCGCTCCATGAGGCGAGCGAGCTCGAAATACGTAACCTGTTGGAGGTCCCCGAATTCGGCATCCTGCGGATGCCTGGGGTCTGTCTGTGCCACCTGACCCATCTGAACCGTTAGTTCGCCATTCAGCTCTACGGGTAATTTAGGCACAACTTCTTCTTTCATCCCACTCTCCGTTTCAGGAAAATACTTCAAAAATTGAAGTATTATTCAAATACCCCCAACCCTCCCAATCGCCATTAGCTTGCGCGGCGCCCCCGTTATGTGCCAGATTGGCAGAAGCAATACTATCCTTCGGTTTGGCTATAACGAATACGTCCTCCAACTGATTGATCTAACGTTAACTCGAGGCAAATTGCCATGCGCGATACTGTTCAAAATGAGACAAGAAGCAAGGGGCAAATGCGGAGAGGAACAAAGCAGGACAGCCCTGGATTGCTGATCGCGCAAGCCAAGCGTGTATTCCTATCAGGGTTGCTTTATGCAGTGGCATTGAGCGTGTGCCTCAACCTATTACAACTGACGATGCCACTGTTCATGCTGCAGGTTCATGACAGGGTGCTCAACAGCCAGAGCATGGACACGCTCACGATGCTGCTGATCCTAGCCATCGGCGCCCTTGTCGTGCTGGGTGTCCTGGAATTCATCCGAGCCCTCTCGTTCCAGGCCATCGGAGGCGCGCTCGTGCGCCGGCTGAACATGCCCGTGCTTGCCGCCGCCGTTCAGGCCTCGGTCGACCAGGGTCTCTCACGCGCGACCCAATCGCTTCGCGACATCGCGGAGCTTAGAAGCTTCCTCACCTCGTCGGCGGTCACGGCTCCCCTGGACGCCGTGTGGTCCCCGATTTTCCTTGGCGCCCTTTTCATTCTGCATCCGCTTTTCGGCCTCATCGGAGCCGTCGCGGCCGCATTGCTCCTGTGCGGCGGTCTGGTCACCTACATGTTGACGCACCAGCTCACCAAGGAAGCGAACCAAACGAATGTGGAGGCCGTATCGCGAATCGGCGCTTCGCTGCGGCATGCCGAAGCCATCGAGGCGATGGGCATGCTGCCCGCCCTGGCGAATCGCTGGCGCGGCCTTCAGCTGCAGGCCCTCGACGCCTTTGAAACGAGCGGAACCAGAAGCAAGGCGATGTCGTCCATCACCCGCAGCCTGCGGTATTGCATCCAGATCATCACCCTCGCGGCCGGGGCCTATCTTGTGCTTCAGCAGGAAATTACGCCCGGCGCCATGATGGCGTCGAGCATTCTCGTCGGGCGTCTCCTGATCCCCTTCGATTCGATCATCGAGAATTGGCGGCAATGGGTGTTGGCGATCGCCGGCTGGCGCCGCATCGAGGCCCTTCTGGGCGCGGACCTCGCGGTCCGTCAGTCGATGCCCACCCCGCACTCGTCGGGCGACCTCGTGGTCGATAAACTCCTCTATGCGGCTCCCGGGCTGGAAGTGCCGATCATCAAGGGCATTTCCTTCTCCCTCTCTCCGGGCGAAGTTCTGGGCGTGATCGGTCCCTCGGCAGCCGGCAAATCGACGCTGGCGCGCCTGCTGGTCGGTATCTTGCGCCCCACATCCGGCGGCGTCTTCCTCGACGGCAACAATACCTACCTTTGGGAGCGTGGCTCGTTCGGCGAGGTAGTGGGATATCTACCGCAGTCCGTTTCGCTTCTGGAAGGCACCATTCGGGAGAACATCGGCCGGATGGCCGACAGTGATCCCTACAAGGTGCTGGAGGCGGCGCGACTGGCCGACATCCACGAAATGATCGGGCGCCTGCCGCTCGGCTATGACACGCCCGTCGGCGACGGGCATCTTACCTTGTCTGGAGGACAGCGTCAGCGTATCGCCTTGGCCCGTTGCCTCTACAACCAGCCTCGCCTCATCGTGCTCGACGAGCCGAACGCAAATCTCGACGCGATCGGCGAGCGGGCCCTTATCCGCGCGATCGAGCGCGCCCGCGAAGGCGGCGCCATCGTCATCATCATCGCCCACAGGCCGGCCATCATGCAGGTCGCCGACAAGCTGCTCGTGCTCGAGAACGGCCGCATCACCCAATTCGGACCGCGCACATCCGTTGTCACCACCACGATTCCGGGCGAAATACACCGCGAGGTAGCCGCGATATGATTGAAAAGAACCCAGTTGCGGTCCGCCCCGATCTTTCCGAACGCCGCCTCCAGCGGTATCAGCCAATGTCGCCGGATGCCGGTTCGCCGGATCTGGAAGCCGATCCGTTTGACAACCGCTCGCCGCTCCGCCGCCTCGTCGTCGCGGGGCTCGCCACCGTCCTCGTGTCCTTCGGCGGATTTTTTGCCTGGGCCTTTTCGGTCGAGCTCAGCAGCGCCACAGTCGCCAACGGCACGGTCATCGTCGATTCGAAGCGGAAGACCATCAGCCATTTCGAGGGCGGCGTGATGAGCCGGCTGCTCGTTCAGGAAGGCGATAAGGTTTCCGCAGGCCAGCCTCTGATCGAATTGGAGGATACGAGAGCCCGCTCCAGCCTGCAGTCACTCCAGATCCGACGCATCGGCCTAATCGCGAAACTGGCGCGATTGAAAGCCGAGCAGACTGACGCGCCTCAAATCAGCTTTCCGCGCGAGTTCGGCGACGCTCGGGACGCTACGATCGATGATGCCGTCAGGGCGGAGACGATATTTTTCGAAAAGCGGCGCGACACCAAAGTCGGACGTGTCGAGGTCCAGCAAAAGACCATCGAGGAGCACCTCGAACATGCAACGTCACTGGATATCCAGATCCAGGCCGCCGACCAGCAAATCGGTTTCATCAAAGAACACCGGACGGCGACGGAAATGTTGGTGAAAAAAGGCGCGATACCGCGCACGCAACTCATCGAGATCGACTCCAAGCTAAGCGAGCTTGCGAGGGAACGGGGGGAACTCGTCGGCAACCGGGCACAGGCCGAAAAAGCCGCAGCAGGCGCACAGCTCGCACTGACCGGGATCGAAAGCGACTTTCAGTCGACGATTGCTGGCGAAATCACCACGGCACGCATCGATCTCGCCGACGTCGAGGAGCAGATCACTGCTTCGAAGGACGTGCTGCGGCGCCTTGAGATCCGCTCTCCGCAGGATGGCATCATCAGCGATATCCTGTTGCGCACCCCCGGCAGCGCGGTCACGCCCGGCCAGCCGTTGCTCGAGATCGTTCCGGAAAACGAGCCGCTGCTGGTCGAGATGCGAGTCAATCCCCGCGACATCGACAGCATTGGCGTAGGCTCCCATACCCAGGTCCGGCTCACGGCCTACAATCAGCGCTCCCGCCTGCCGATGGAAGGCACGATCACCTATGTCGCCGCCGACCAGTCTGTAGATGAAAAGTCTAACAGCGCGTTTTTCGTTGCGCGCGCGAAACTCGATCCGGCATCCCTTAAGGCGAACCCCGATGTCCGCCTTTACCCGGGCATGCCCGCCGAGGTGCTGATCCTCCACGCGTCGCGGCGTGCGATCGACTACATCACCTCTCCTGTCCTCGAAAGCTTCAACAGGGCCTTCAGGGAAGACTGACCTTCCGTGGCAGCAAAACAACCGCAGCGCAAAATGATTCAAAAATTGAAGTAATAAAGAAATAAAATACCGAAATTATACTTCGTAATAACCGATACTACCGAAACAATGTACCAATAGTACTCATATTAGGAAATTTATTTCCCGAGATATGACATTTTAGTTCCAGGAAATGCTTGCCTCGTTCTTTGTTGCAGTGCAGTGTTCAGGCGCGAAATCGTCGCACCCGCGCCGAGGACGCAGAACACAAATCCGAAGAGGAGAGGCAGATGGCCACATTGGAAGGCGGAGCATACGACGATGCCCTGTTCGGCTCGCGCTTCAACGATTTCATTCGCGCCCATGCGGGCGATGATTTCGTGAGCGGCGGCAACGGGCACGACATCGTGTTCGGTGGTGAAGGTGACGACCTGCTGTTCGGCGGAAAGGGACATGATTCCCTGTTCGGCGGCGAGGGCAGCGACTTGCTGAACGGTGAAGATGGAAACGACAACCTTGTCGGCGGCTGGGGGGATGACCTTCTGTACGGCGACAAGGGCAGCGATACCCTGCTTGGCGGACATGGCAACGACCTCCTGTCCGGCGGCAAGGGCGCCGACATCCTTTATGGCGGCGATGGTGCCGACATCATCGATGGCGGCGCTGGCAACGACCTCCTGGTGGGCGGTGCCGGCCATGACGTCTTCGTCTTCGACGGCGGCGGCGGAAATGACGTCATCCTCGACTTCAACGCCGGCGAGGATCTGCTGCAGATCTCGAAGGGCATCAATGGCCTCGACGTATCTTCGCCCGAAGACCTGGCCTCCCGTGTCACGCAGGTCGGCGGCAATGTCGTCGTGGACCTCGGCCATGGGGATACACTCACATTGGTCAATGTCGACGCCGACGACATCCATGCCAATCCTGAGAACTACTTCACCGTTCACTGAATATGATTTCTGCGCGCCCTGCCTCCTCCCGCGGGGCGCGCAACTCTGATCCAGAGGGGCAGCGTGTGACGTTCGACGACTCGATAGACGCCACTGACGTTTTCAAAAGCGCAAAGATTTTCCGGCTCGGCGCTGACCTGGCCGTCCTGATCTGGGATATTCCCCCAACCCTTCCCAACACAAAATTCCTGCTCTCGATGGAGCCGTCGCCGGTACCGCTCGTCAGCATGATGCTGCCGCTCGGCGACGGAAGGCAACGCATGTTCTGGGCGATGAGACCGGAAAAGCAACCGGTGAGCGTGGGCATTTGCACGGAACACGGCAGCACAGCCGAAACCTTGGTGATGCAGCCGGCGCGGATGCTCGCGCCCCTCGATGTGGAGGCGCTGTTCGACGATCTCGCGCCGGCTGCCCGCATCAAGTTTGTCAACAACCTGCTGACCGTGTGGCGAAGCGCCTTCCGCATCGCCGGCGACCATCTTTTCCACATGGTGGTCGAAGACGCCCTTCATGCGCTCGTGCCCGAACCGCAGCCGGCCATCATCGTCTGCCAGGTTGCCCAGGGGCGCCATCTGATCGAGACGGCCATCAACCCGGATCTCGGCGACATCACGGCGATCTATGCGGTCGGCGCAGCTTCGATCACCCGCATCGCCGTAAGGCTTGTCCTCGGACGGAACGGGAAAAACGGCCTGCAGCCATGCCATTTCATCGCGGAGGCGCCCTCTCCTTCCCCTCCGCTTCTGGTCGTGCTCCTGAGCAAGAACGGCACCGCCATCCGCCAGCTTGCGGACGGCAAGCCGCGCTATCCTAGTCTTCAGAGTTGGTGGGGCAAAAATCCTGAGGCGGTAGAGCTGCGCGAAATGATCGTCCGTCAGCTCGCCGCGTTGCCGGAAAGTGGTGCCGCCACCGCGATCGACCTTCAGGTGCGTTCGCCGCTGGCGTCAAGCCGGATCGCCAAGTCATCGATGCATCCCTCCGGCGAGGTCGATCTAGCTCTGACGCTCGACGGCGGTCTGCTGGCCGGCGGCTGGTTCCATGCGCCGTCATCGGCATTCGCCGGTATAGACTACGTCAGGGAGGACGGCACGGTCGTGCCGCTCGATGGCAACAGCTATGAATTTCCGGCATGGGCTCAGGGCAAGGATGAGAAGAGCAAGACCGATGTGACCGGTTTTGTTGCCTGGGTCCCGCTGTCGGAGTCGCCGGGGCCTCTCCTGCAGCCGCGGTTTCAGATGCGCCTTGCCTCGGGAGCAATCAGGCCGCTGATACCCACGCCGCAACCTTTCGAGCCTCCGGCACAACGGAACCATCTCCTGCGCGCCGTGCCGCCACAGCATGCGGTCGACGGTGCCTTCCGCACGATCCTCGCGCCTGCCCTGCAAGACATAGAGCGGCGGCTGGGCAGGACCATCGAGGTCGCCTGCACGAAGGACTACAGTCTGCCCAGGAGCGCGCCCCTCGTCTCCATCGTCGTGCCCCTCTACAAGGTCCTCGATTTCCTGCGTTTCCAGCTGTCGGGAATGGCCACGGATCCTTGGCTCGTGGCCAATGCGGAGGTCATCTATGTACTCGACTCGCCGGAGATCCAGGATGAGACGGAGCACCTGCTGGGCGGCCTGCACCTTCTGCACGGGTTGCCGATGAAGCTGGTGACCATGAATCACAACGGCGGTTATGCGCGTGCCTGCAATGCGGGCGCACGTTTCGCACGCGGCGACATACTGGTCATGCTCAATTCGGATGTCGTTCCGAGCGCACCCGGCTGGCTTCAGGTGTTGTCGCGGGGGCTGCTGGAAAGGTGCAAACTGGGCGCCGTCGGCCCGAAACTGATCTTCGAAGACGGCTCGCTGCAGCATGCCGGCCTGTATTTCGGCCGGGACCAGCGCGGGATCTGGCTGAACCACCATTTCCACAAGGGCATGCCCGGCGACTATGCGCCGGCGCAGCATGCCCGCGAGGTTCCGGGCGTCACCGGGGCTTGCCTCGTCGCCCGCAGGGAGACCTACGAACGCGTTGGCGGCTTCACCGAGGACTATGTGATTGGCGACTACGAGGACAGCGATCTGTGCCTCAAGATCCGCCGCCTCGGGCTGCGGATAGCCTATGAGCCGGCGGCCTGCCTGTATCATTTCGAGCGCCGTTCGATCCGCCGCAGCCAGGACTACATGCGTGGCGTTGCAAGCCAGTACAATTCATGGCTGCACACGCAGCGCTGGGAAGACGACATCACCGAGCTGATGGCTGGCCAATTCGGCAAGGACAATGACCGGCCCGTCGCCAAAGGTGTAAGAATCCGGGAAAGGAACGCAGCGTGACCCAGGCAGCACTCCTGCGTTCCACGAAACCGGCCCGGCTGATCGATGAAGACCGTGTTCGCTGGTTGATCGAATCAGTTCGGGAAAATCGTTTCCTGCCGCAACCGGAATCCACCAACGTCTTCGTCGGGGACGGAGATTTCCGTGCGATAGGAGCAGAATTTCTCGGCTACTTCATCCGCATCGGCGGCCTGCGCGAAGACAGCCGCGTGCTCGACATCGGATGCGGTATCGGCCGGATGGCCGTGCCGCTCACCCAATATCTCGATCCGCAGACGAGCCGCTACGATGGCATCGACCCGGTCGAAGGCGGTATCGGCTGGTGCCAGCGGACGATCACGCCCGCCTACCCCAATTTCGCGTTCCAGCGCCTGGACATCGCGCACGAACTCTACAATCCGAACGGCAAGATCAGCGGGAAGGCCTTGAGGCTTCCGTTTCCGGATCGTCATTTCGACTTCGTCATCATGACGTCCGTGGTCACTCATCTGCCGCCCGCGGAAATCCTTGTCTACCTCGCCGAAGTCCGCAGGGTCCTGTCGCCCGGCGGCCGCCTGTTCATGACTGCCTTCGTGGTCGACCGGATCGCGGCGGCAAACGAACACGGGCGGCGCGATCCCCGCCTCGCTTTCCGCCGCTACGGCGAAAGCCCATGCTGGTTCGTGCCCAACCAGCCGCCGCTTGCCGCGGTCGGCTTCGAAGACGGCTTTCTGGACAGGGCACTCGAACGGGCGGGCCTCTCCGTCGCTCTGAAATCGCTCGGCCACTGGCGTGGCACCACCGCGGGCCACCATCAGGACTTCATCGTGGCAAAGCGCCGGGGAAATGGCCGATGAGCAAGCGTATCCTGGTGGCCGCCCACAACCATCCGTCCCTTCATCCCGGCGGGACGGAGATATTCGCTCACGACTTGTTTCGGGCCTACCAGCGCGAGGGGCACGAAGCCCTATTTCTCGGCGCCACGAACCAGATCCATCGCGAGGCCAGACCGGGCACAAGCTTTCAGAGCATCGGTTCGGCGGGAGACGAGATCCTGCTGTGGTCGGGACACTTCGATCGCTTCTTCATGAGCCAGATTGATCTCTACGGTGTCGTACCGGACGTGACGGAACTGCTGCGCGATTTCCAGCCGGACGTGGTTCACCTCCATCACCTGCTGCTGCTCGGCGCTGAGTTCCCTCATATCGTCCGCCGCACCCTGCCCGACTGCCGGATCGTCATGACGCTGCATGACTACTACCCGATCTGCCACCATGACGGCCTTATGGTGCGCACCGGCAGTAAGGAGCTTTGTTACCAGGCCAGCCCCGACCGCTGCCACGCCTGTTTCAAGGACATCCCGCTCGACCGCTTCGCGTTGCGCGAGCGCCATCTGAAGGCCCTCTTGAGCACCGTTGACCACTTCGTCTCGCCAAGCGCCTTCCTGAGGGACCGTTTCGTGCGGTGGGGACTGGAGGAAGACAGGATCAGCGTCATTCCCAACGGCATCCCCGGTAGAAATGCCGGCGCGCACAGAGAACTGCTCCAGGGCGGAAAGCCGGTCTTCGGATATTTCGGAAATCTCAATCCCTGGAAGGGGGTCACCGTTTTGCTCGACGCTGCGCGCCAGCTTCTGGCAGACGGCCTGGATTTCGAACTCCGCGTCCATGGCGGTGCGCCATTCCAGAGCGAAGCCTTCGTCGATGAGATCAACCGGCGCTTTGCCGAAACGTCAGACTCCGTGCAGTCCCGAGGACCCTACCGACGAGAGGATATCGGTGATCTCGTAGCCGCGGTCGACTGCACTATCGTTCCTTCCGTCTGGTGGGAGAACGCGCCACTCGTCATTCAGGAAGCCCAGGCTCAGGGCCGGCCGGTGATCGCCAGCAACATCGGGGGAATGGCTGAGATGGTCGAGCATGGCGTCAATGGCCTGACGGTCCCGCCCAACGATGCCCGGGCGCTCGCCGCGGCGATGCGGAGCATCGTGGAAGAGCCGGACCTGCTGCGCCGGTTCTCCGAAAATGCGCGCAGGCCCGACGACATCGACACGACCGCGCGCCGCTATCTCAAGTGGATGGAGACGGCACAGGTTCAGGCATGGGAGAGCGTATGACCAGTCCCGCAGAACGGCCGGATGTCGCATCCGAGCAGGACAACGCCAAGCCGATGAACGGTAGGGTGGATGCCGTCGACATGGGCAAGATCTTCGGCTGGGCCTTTGACCCGATGGCGCCGGATCAACGGTTGACCATTCGCGTCCTCCTCGACGGCAAGGTGATTGCCGAGGCCATCGCTGACCGCAATCGCCCCGACTTGCGGCGCAACGGTATCGGCGACGGCAAACACGCGTTCGAAATCGCCCTGCCGGATCCCGTTCAGTCCCGGGCGAGCGACATCGTCGTCGTGGCGCGAAATGGAAGCGGTTCCGAACAGGCCCTGCGCGTTCCCCAGCCAAACGAGCAGGCGGCTGAGGCTCTGATAGCCGCACCGCTGGCGAAAGTGCTCGACAAACTCGATCTCCTGATGGCGGCACAGCGGCAGTTGCAGGTCTCGCAGCGCTCACTGCAGCGCGCACCCGAAATCGATGCCGAGAAGACCGAGACCGCCGGCCTGACCGATGTCAACAACGCCATCGAAAGCCTCAAGGTGGATATCGGCCAAAGACTGAACGATCTCGATGTCCACCTGATGCGGCTGGATGGGGTCGTCGCGGGGATGGAAAAGAACCTGACGGCATTGCGCAAGCGCGCCAATGGCGAACTGAAGCCCCTGCTGCTGCTGCTGTTCGTTCTCGTGGGATTTGCCGCTGGCGCCAGCCTTGTGCTGGCCGCCAGAATCTGACCGAGGGAGGATAACGGCGTGCTCGATACGGAACAATCGCCCGCGGCGACCACCAACTCTCCGGTCGCGAGTCCCCCAACCGTCAATCCCCAAACCCCCAATCCCACGCCCGCCAGATATGGAGCCGGCAGGGCAATGCGCTCCGGAAGGGTTATCGGTTGCCGCGTCGACGAAACGACCTTGCTGATCATTGGCCTCGGCCACGTCACGGCTCGTGATGTGGTGCTGGGTATCGGTGAAGATCAGGCCGTCACGCGAAGCTCTTTCGTCACGGAATGGCGGCTGGCCGCGTCCTCGCCGCGAGTCAGGCACGGGTTTGCGGCGCTCCTGACGGCTGGCGACATGGACTTGGCCATGACCACGATCCGGTTCGGAGAAGAGGAGACGGCGACACGCTACATCTTCTCGCCGCGCCTCGCCCCTGCCGAGGAAGCGGCCGCGCTTGTCGTGGAGTCCGCAGGCTCTCAGTCCGTCGCCGTCCTCAACCGGCTCCTGGACGCGCTGATGGCTGGAGATGTCGATCGCCGCAGACTTCAAACAGTGACGGCGCTTTTGCGAGCCGCCCACGCCAGCGACGGTTTCATCGAGCTGATCGGCGAGAGCCATGATGGTGCGACGTTCCTGCAGGGCTGGAGCCGCGGCATGGCTCCAGGACATTGCCGGATGTCCGTGGTCGGCAACGTCACGCCGGTGGTCGCGGAATGCGGCATCGCCACCTTTCCCCGCCCGGACGCTCCCGATGGCGGGACCGGCTTCGTCTGCCTTGTCCGTGCCGACCAGGCGGGCCCCTCACCCGAGATCGAAGGCCTCGTCTTTCGAGGACGCGCCGGCTGGAGGTATGCCGCCGTCCATTCCCGCAAGCGCATTGCAGGACCGCTGGAAACACCCGAACACATCCGCTCCATTCTGCTGCGGACTCACGGCGCGCCAGACCTGCTCCTGTCCCTGCGGGCAGCCGCCAACAGCTTCGAGGGCAAGGAGACCGTTTCCGGCCTGCCCTATCCCGTCCGAATGGGAATAGACAGCGCATTCGAAGCCGATGGAGGAAATCTCCTCGTCACCGGCTGGCTTTACGACCCCGACACTCATATCGCAACGGTCAGACTGCGCCGCCACAATGCCGCGGTCCGCCTCGACGAACGCTGGACGCGTTTCGACCGCCCCGACGTTACCGACAGCTTCAAGGACCAGCAGGACTTCGCGCCGGGCCTGCTGAGCGAACAACTCCCCCATGGATTCATAACCCATGCGCAACTGCCGAGTGAAGATGCGGGTGCGCCGCTCTATTTCGAACTGACGCTGCACGATACGCGCCGCGCGTTTCTGCCGGTGAAGCTCACGCGAGCTTCGGCGCGCCAGGCGGCATTGCGCCAGATCGGCTCCATCGACCCCGCAACCCCCGCGCTGCCGGCGATCGTCGATACGCAGATCGTCCCGTTCCTCAGACAATCCAGAGGATCGACACCGGTCATCGAGACGGTCCTGGATGCCGGCTCCTTCGACGAGGAGGCGAGCCCGCCGATCGTCATCGGGGCCGGGGAAAGCGATGAGGAGATCTTCCCGCTGCTCGCCCTGCTCGCGCTCGATCCGGAAACCCGGCGTGCGCCGATCGTCATCGCCATGCCGGCGGAGCGCTTTCGCAGGCAGAGTGCCCGCCTCAGGGAACTTGCGCGCTTCTATGGTCTCTCGGCCAGGCTGGTGTCGGCAAAGGGAACAGGCGACGTCTACGAAATGCTGGAAGCCGGCACGCAGGCCCTTTCCTGTGAAACCGTCGTCTCGCTTTCCGCCTCACTGATCCCACGCGAGGCGGGATGGTATGGCAAGCTGCTGGCCACCGCCGCGACGCTCAGGGGAAGCATCCTCTCGCCCGTCCTGGCCTACGAGGATTATTCCATCCGCTGGGCGGGATACTGGATCGATGACGGCAACAGCGATGAGCCGGTCGTGGGCCGCTATGCCGGCTACCCGCTCAAGGCCGTTACCGACATGAAGCCGACCCGGATTGCGGCCGCTTCGCTCGAGTGCTGCGCCATGCCGCGCGAAGCCCTGTCGCACGCGGGCGGCCTATCCGGCGGCTATCTGGGCGCGCAGGAAAAGGGACTCGATCTCGGCCTCCGCCTCAGCCGCTCCGGGTTTGACGCCTACCTGCTGCCATCTGTGCAGATGTGGGGCAGCGACGACGCGCGCCATGGTATCAGCGCAACTATGTCGGCGTGTGTGGAAGAGATCGATCGAAAGATCTTCAGGAGCCAGTGGTCGCCCATCCTCACCGCCGAAAAGAGGTCGGCATGAACGAACAGCTTCGCGTCCTTGTTGTTTCGCATGGGCACCCGACTGTCTCGCTCGGCGGGGCGGAAATCGCCTCCCATAACCTGCATCGCGGCCTGAATGCATTACCGAACGTGCAATCGGTTTATCTCGCCCGCGTTGGCCATCCGATGCCGCGTCATGCGGCATCGGCGCTGATGAGCCTGCGCCTTGCCGAGGATGAGCTCCTGTTCCACGCGGACGACTACGACCACTTCTTCCTGTCCAACGGCGATACCCAGTCGATCACCCGCGACCTCCTGCGTTTCGCGCGCGATCTCAGGCCTCATGTCGTGCATTTTCATCACGTGCTGGGCATCGGTCTCGAAGCCCTCTATGCCCTGAGAGAGGCGTTTCCGCACGCAGCCATCGTGGTGACGTTCCACGAATACCTGTCCATCTGCCACAATCACGGACAGATGGTGAAACGGCCCTCCGGCCAGCTCTGCGAAACGGCGTCCCCCGTCGCCTGCCACGGTTGCTTTCCCGACATTCCCGTCTCTCGCTTCCTGAAACGGGAAGTGTTTGCGCGCGGGATGCTCGGCCTTGCCGACGCTTTCATCTCACCCAGCCGGTTCCTGGTGGAGCGCTATGCCACATGGGGCATCGAAAAGGACAAGTTCACCGTCATCGAAAACGGCATCGCCGCGGAAACATCCGCACCCGCGCGGGAGATGCAGGGTCCGAACCCGCGCCGCAACCGCTTCGCCTATTTCGGCCAGATGACCCCCTTCAAGGGCGCCGACGTCCTGGTCGATGCCGTTACCCGCATTCCCAAGGAAATATGGGGGGAGGATTCCTGCCTGATGATCTTCGGCGCCAATCTCGAACGGCAGCCGATCGAATTCCAGGAGCGGATGAAAAAGCTGATCGCGGATGCCGGCCACCGCGTCCGCTTCTACGGCGCCTATCAGAACGCGGACGTGCCGCGGCTGATGCGTTCGGTCGACTGGGTGGTCCTGCCGTCAGTCTGGTGGGAGAATTCGCCCGTCGTGATCCAGGAGGCCCTACTTCATCGTCGGCCGATGATCTGCTCCGACATCGGCGGGATGGCCGAGAAGGTGCGGGACGGAAAAGATGGCCTCCACTTCCGCGCCGGCAGCAGCCAGGACCTTGCGGACCGTATCGTCGAGGTCCTGGGCGACAACCGGACCTGGGAGCGGCTGCGCGGCTCTATGCGGCGGCCCTCCGACCACCTCGCCTGCGCGAGCGACCACGTCAAGCTCTATCGCGCGCTGCTGCGGCGGAAGCTCGATGCTGCAATGACCGAGAGCCCCGCGCTTCTCTCGCACGCGCTTTGACGGTTCTCGTCTCGGGACCGTTGGAAAGGCGTTGATCGCCGGAAGAGCGATCGACCGAACCCTTAAGCATTCGTTCGCAAGCTCGCATGAAATGGAGACTTCCCCACATGCACATGAAAGTCCGCAAGGCCATCATTCCCGCCGCCGGTTTTGGAACGAGGATGCTGCCGGCAACCAAGAGCGTTCCCAAGGAACTGCTCCCCGTCGTCGACCGGCCAATCCTCGATTACATCGTCGCGGAAGCCTTCGCGTCGGGGATAGAGCATATCGTCATCGTCACCGGTCGCATGAAAGGTGCGATCGAGGACTATTTCGACCACGCCTTCGAAATCGACGCCTGCCTGCGCAGCGCCGGCAAGCACGGTCTGGCCGACCGGATGACCCAGGGCACGCCGGACACCGGGAGCATTTCCTTCGTCCGTCAGCAGCAGGCGCGCGGCCTGGGACACGCTGTATGGACGGCCCGCCAGATCGTCGGCGACGAACCCTTTGCCGTCCTGCTCCCCGACATGCTAATGGTCGACGACGAACCGTGCCTCAAGTCCATGATGCATCTCCATGACCGTCACGGCGGCAACATCGTCGCAGTGGAAAGATGCGCGCCCGAGGAGACCCACAAATTCGGGATCGTGTCGCTTAAGTCCACGGCTGAAGGCCCGCTTGTGACCGGTCTCGTGGAAAAGCCGGCGCCCGGTAAGGCGCCGAGCAACCTCTTCATCTCAGGACGTTACATCCTGCAGCCGGAAATCTTCGATCTGCTGGAGAACCAGACGCCGGGCGCCGGTGGCGAGATCCAGCTGACCGACGCCATGATCGCCCTGATGGGAACACAGACGATCAGGCCGTTCGAGTTCTGCGGCCGCACCTTCGATTGCGGTTCGCCCGCCGGCTTCGTCAGCGCCAACCTGCATATGGCCATTGCCCGCGCTGATCTCGCCGATCATGTCAGTATGGAAATCGAGGCCCTGACCTCGGCGCGCAGGGCTGTCGCCTGAAAAACGCGTTCGGAGAGGCCGCGGGTTTCAACCCGTGGCCCGCTCGGCTATTCCGTTTCGCTAGCCTTCTCGGACCGGCCCCTTGTAGGAAGTTGCGTCAGCTGGCAGATCAGGCGCCGAACGGACCTGGCTGATCTTACGACTGTACCGCACTCCGCGACCCGAGGCCGCGTGCGATACGGCCGTCCAGCTCCTCGATCCGCCGGGCAAAGCCGGCATTTCCCGGTTGGTATGTCATCGCGTCCACAAGCATGGTCCGCGCCGTCGCGAGCTCCCCGTCACGAATGTGGCGATTGGCCCGATGATAGAGGAAATTCGCTCGCTCGACCGGAGAGAAGGCCGCGCCGAAATGTTCATGAAACCGGTCGGCCCAGGCGCCATGCCGGGCGATCGCAGCAACGGCGATCTGATAGGGTCGCATCGGCGCCGTAACCCGGGCGGCACGGGCGAGCGCGCGGAGACTTTGAATATCGTCTTTCCTGCAGGCTTCTATCAGTGACAAGGCGCGTGCCGTTCCGGCGAACGCCCGGACTGTTCCATGGCCAGTCATATGCACTGGCACGAGGCGCACGGCGTCCTGCATCCTGCTGATCCGGACCGCATGCTGGTGATCCACCGCATGGAACGGATCGAAGAAGAGATAGGCCCGGCCAGCCGCGTGATCGGACGCGATCCTCATGTTGGCGTGAAGTTCGGGTGAGAAATGTCGCGCAAACCTGCCATCGAAAGGCACGGCTTTCGGGTCGATCGATATCTGGGGACAGAAGGCGATCGCAACGTCGGCGTTGAAGCGCCTCCTATACCGCAAGGCCGCGTAACCGCCCTGGGAATGCCCGTAGAGGATCCGCTCCGGTGCGGCGCGAAGGATGGGCGCGACCACCTCGACAGCCTTGACGACACTCGCCGCCGGGAACCAGTTCGGTCGTCGACTGATGAAGCCGAGGGCCGAGATATCAACCTTCTCGCAGAACCGCTGCCCCCAAAAGCGGCTGCCGTTCGCCTCCATTTCCATCTCGTTAAAGGTTACGAGAAGATAGGGAGATGATCCCGGACGATGTATCACCTCCAAATTTTCATCTGAAAATACGAGCATCCGGCTCCCCAGCAGTAATTATCGTAAAATATACTTCAATATTTGAAATATACTATTCGTCATCAAAATATGCGTAAAAACATGCTCAAAATCAACTACGGATTTATACTCCCGGCTTGCTGCGGCAGGACATGAAGTCCACGATGTGCCACGCACGGGCAAGTTTCTGCATATTTTTGGGCAAGAGGAATGCGCATCGAGCGGATAAGTGCGCGACAGCTCGTTCATGAGAGGCTTGCAGATATATTTCGTTCCCGAGATCGATCCTTCTGTCGGCGGCTTCCATACAGCTGCAAATTTTTCGCAAGTTTTTGCTGCCCTTCCAAAAAGGGCTAGGATTGTCTGGTGAATCGAGAGACAAAGACGGGCCTTGTCTTATGCCACTGCTTCAGGATGTCCGCATGCGCGCTACCGTAATCCCCGCCCCCCAACCCGTGCTTCTCGACGTCGATGGGATGACGGAACAGTTTCCGGTGCGCCGGGTCTATTGCGTCGGCCGCAACTATGCCGACCATGCGATCGAAATGGGTCACGATCCATCCCGCGAACCGCCCTTCTTCTTTCAGAAGAACGCCGACAACCTCTACAACGGCGACACCTTTCCCTATCCATCGGCGTCGTCCAATGTCCACTACGAGGTCGAACTGGTGATGGCCCTCGCCGAAGGCGGCGCGGGGATAGCGGTCGAGGATGCCCTTTCCAAGGTCTACGGTTACGCCGTCGGCGTGGATTTTACCCGCCGCGACCTGCAGGACAAGGCTAAGAAGATGAGCCGCCCCTGGGAGGCCGCCAAGGCCTTCGAGAAGTCCGGCCCCCTATCCGCCATCGTGCCGGCCGCCCGTATAGGCCATCCCAAGACAGGCGCCGTGTGGCTTGACGTCAATGGCACCCGCCGGCAGTCGGGAGACCTCAATCAGATGATCTGGTCGCCAGCCGAAATCATCGCCGAACTCTCAAGTTATTTCACCTTGGCGCCCGGCGACGTCATCATGACCGGAACGCCGGCGGGTGTCGGCGCGGTGGTCAAGGGCGACAACGTCACCTGCGGCATCGACGGCGTCGGTCGGTTGTCGCTGTCGGTTGCCTGATCAAACCCCGGGGAGAAAAACCATGCCGCTCTACGCCCTTGGAGAATTCCAGCCGAAAACCCCTGCCCCAGATCGCTTCTGGATTGCCCCGGATGCGACCGTGATAGGCAAGGTGGAGCTTGGCGAGGACGTCGGCATCTGGTTCGGCTCGGTGCTGCGCGGCGACAACGAGCCGATCGTCGTCGGCGCAGGATCGAACATCCAGGAAGGCGTGATGATCCACACCGATCCGCGTTATCCGGTGAAGATCGGTGAAGGCTGTACCATCGGCCACCACGCGATCATCCACGGCTGCGTCATCGGCGACAACTCGCTGGTCGGCATGGGGGCGACGATCCTGAACGGTGCGAAGATCGGCAGGAACTGCCTGATCGGCGCCAACGCCCTCATCACCGAAGGCAAGGAATTTCCCGACAACTCCCTCATCGTCGGCTCACCGGCAAAAGTCATCCGCACCCTGGACGACGAGGCAGTCGAGAAGTTGAGGCAGTCCGCCCTGCGCTATATCGAGAACTGGAAGCGCTTCGCCCGCGACCTGCGGCAGCTCTAGGCAGCGCAGGCGCTGCACAGCCCGCGGATCTCAATCGTCGTCTTGGCAGGCTTAAAGCCCTTGCGTTTCGCCCAATCGCTCAGGCGATGGTCCACCTCGTGGTCGTGGAACTCCGAGACATGGCCGCAGCTTTCGCAGATCGCGAAGGCGACCGAGCCGTGGCCATGACCATGCCCGCAGCATTCGCTTTCCGGATGGGCGCAGGCGACGAAGGCATTGAGGCTTTCCAGCCGATGCACCATGCCGAATTCCAGAAGCTTGTCGAGCGCTCGATAGACCTGCAGCGGCGCCCGAAAACCGTGGTCACGCAGCTTGTCGAGGATCGTGTAGGCGCTCAT
Source organism: Neorhizobium sp. S3-V5DH (assembly GCF_004343065.1). NCBI lineage: Bacteria > Pseudomonadati > Pseudomonadota > Alphaproteobacteria > Hyphomicrobiales > Rhizobiaceae > Neorhizobium > Neorhizobium sp. S3-V5DH. Next base: position 99,156 of record NZ_SMCL01000015.1, on the reverse strand, counting down.
CGGCGCGTCGGTGCGGTTGAGTACGTCGAAGACGAGCGACTGGTTCTTGGTCAATACCGGGGCGGATACTGGTGCGTTCATCATCGCACTCCTTGGTTGCCGGCCTTCTCGGCCGTATTTTTCCCCAGGGCCGGGAAAAGGCTTAGAACGAAAAGTAGGAGCGCTGCGACCACGATTGAAGGCCCCGATGGCGTGTCGTAGTGCAGCGAGCCGAACAATCCGCCGATCACGGCGAAGGCGCCGATCAGCGAAGCCAGCACCGCCATCACCTCCGGACTGGACGAAAACCGTCGTGCGGTCGCCGCTGGAATGATCAGGAGCGAGGTGATCAGCATGATGCCGACGATCTTCATGGCGATCGCGATGACCAGCGCCATCAGCAGCATGAAGAAAAGCCGCGCCCGCGCCGGTTTCATGCCTTCGGCCTCCGCCACGTCCTCGCTGACCGTCGACGCGATCAGCGGACGCCATAGAAAGGCAAGCGCTGTGAGCACCACCGCGCCGCCGCCCCAGATGAGCCCGATGTCGCCTGGTGTGACCGCCAGGATATCGCCGAACAGGAAGGCGATGAGATCGATCCGCACCCAGGTCATGAAGGCGACGAGCACCAGACCGATCGCGAGGGCGGAATGGGAAAGGATGCCGAGCAGCGCATCGGCCGAAAGCGATTGGCGCCGCTGCAGCATCAGAAGGAGCAGGGAAACCGCGACCGCAACCCCGAAAACCGTGACCAGCAGGTTGATCCCGAAGAAAAGCGACAGCGCGACACCCAGCAATGCCGAATGCGCCATGGTGTCGCCGAAATAGGCCATCCGCCGCCAGACGACGAAACAGCCGAGCGGTCCGGCGGTCAATGCCACACCGACGCCTGCCAGCAGTGCGCGGGTGAAGAAATCGTCAAGCACGATCGCTCCTCCCGTCTGCGGTGGGCGCATGGTGGGCGTGATCATGTCCGACATGGCCATGTTGATGGTGATCATGGCTATGATCGTGATGGTGGTCGTGAGCGTCGTGGTGGTGTCCGTCGTCCGGATGGCAGTGATCGGTGATCGAGCCGTCCCCGTGCATGACGCGACCATCCGGCAGGTGGGTGTGGTCGTGATGATGGCTGTAGACCGCCAGCGAGCGGGAGTGACCACCGAAGAGCTTCAGATAGTCGGCGCTCTGGCTGACGACCTCCGGCGTCCCGCGGCAGCAGACATGGCCGTTCAGGCAGATCACTGTATCCGTACCGGCCATGACCATGTGCAGGTCGTGCGAGATCATCAGGATACCGCAGCCGGTCGAATTGCGGATCTCGCGGATCAGTTCGTAAAGGGCGCTCTCACCCGCGAAATCGACGCCCTGCACAGGCTCGTCCAATACCATGAGATCCGGCTTCCGGGCGATCGCACGGGCAAGCAAAGCCCGCTGGAATTCGCCTCCCGAGAGATGACGGACCTCGGCATCGACCAGATGCGGAATGCCGGTCGCCTTCAGCGCGGCAGCCAATTCGATATCGGGAAGCGGCCCGGTCAGCCGCATCAGGCGGCGTACCGAAAGCGGCATGGTCCAGTCGATCGCCAGTTTCTGCGGCACATAACCGATCCGCAGGCCCTGCCTCCGGTCAACGGCACCTTCGTTGGGCCGCAGCACGCCGATCGCCAGCTTTGCCGTGGTCGACTTGCCGGCCCCATTTGGGCCTATCAGCGTCACCACCTCGCCGCGGCGGATCGAGAAGTCGATGCCGCGGACAAGCCAGCGGCCGTCGCGTAGAAGCCCGGCATTCGTCAGCGATACCAGCCGGTTCTCGGATTGGGCGCCCAGGGCCCGATCGGTCATCAGCATGTTTTTCCAAAAATCCTGTTGTCAGCCCTCATGGCACACGTTATAGCATAACGCAATTGATGTAATAACATTACACATCAAAACAAGGAAGCATGTCATGAAATTTGCCGCCGCCCTTCTTTTGTCTTCCGCCGCCCTGGTGAACGCACCGAGCGTCTTCGCCGCGCCGGATGTCGTGGTTTCCATCAAGCCGATCCACTCTCTCGTGGCGTCCATCATGAAAGGTGTCGGCGAACCGAAGCTCATCGTGGAGGGTGCGACCTCCCCGCATACCTTTACCATGAAGCCGTCCAATGCGCGGACGCTGGAGAATGCCGACCTGGTGTTCTGGGTTGGTCACGGCATGGAGGCATTCATGGAAAAGCCCCTCGAGGCTCTGGCGTCGAAGGCTAAGGTCGCAACGCTGGAAGACGCACCGGGACTGGAGAAGCTGCCGTTCCGCGAGGGCGGCGCGTTCGAGGCCCATGACGACGGAGACGAGGTTGAGGAACGCGGGCATGCAGGCGAAGATCACGCAGATCACGACGCCGAACACCATGCGGAAGGTCACGAGGATCATGACCATGAAGGATACGACACTCACTTGTGGCTCGACCCGATGAACGCCAAGGCGATCGCCGCCGAAATCGCCAAGGTGCTGGTTTCTGCCGACCCGGCCAATGCCGCGACCTATCAGGCCAACGGTGCCGCCTTGATGAAGGACCTGGACGCGCTGGACGCGGAACTGAAAACGGCGCTTGCACCCGTGAAGGACAAGCCCTTCGTCGTTTTCCATGATGCCTATCAGTATTTCGAACATCGTTACGGCGTGGCCGTCGCGGGTTCCATCACGGTAAGCCCCGAAACGATCCCGGGTGCGGAGCGCATCGGCGAGATCCACAAGAAAGTCACCGAACTCGGCGCGACCTGCGTCTTCGCCGAACCGCAGTTTGAACCGAAACTCGTGGCAGTGGTGACGGAAGGAACACCTGCCCGCTCCGGCACGCTGGATCCGGAAGCCGCGACACTGAAGGAAGGGCCGAACCTCTATTTCGAGTTGATGCGTGGGCTCGCGAGTTCCATGAAGAACTGCTTGTCACAGGGAACGTGACGGCTGTAACCACCAAGATCGCCGGACAACTTCGGCGATCACGCCAGGCCTGCGGACGCTTGAAGGCAGCATTCGCGGGCCTACGTTCTACGGGCACCAATGTGATTGCACGCTTGGAATTCCAAACGAGAGGAATCTGAGGAAAAATGCGATGCCCGAAAACGTAAAGCGTGCTCCGGCAATCGTTCGAAAGGCGTCCGCTGCTGATGTAGACTCCTTGGCCATTATAGGACCCGCAGCCTATGCCGCTAGTTACAGCTATCTGTGGGATAACGGCGCCGAGTTTGCCGGACATCTTGCCACTTTCGGCAACCGGGCCTTTGAGAAATTTCTGGAACGGACAGATACGCAACTTTGGGTGGCCGAAATAGACGGGTCCATCGTTGGATTTTTGTCGATGATCATCGGTTCCCAGAACCCAATCACCCGGGAAATCAATGGTGCCGAAATTCCAAGAATTTACCTCCTGCCCCAGGCCCAAGGTTCCGGATTGGGCAAACAACTCCATGAAGTCGCCGCCGCCGAGGCTCGTGCGAGGGAACTCAGCCACATTTGGCTAGATGTCATGGCATCCGCAGACCGCGCGAAGGCCGCTTATCTGAAATGGGGATTCTCTGTGCTGGGACCCAGAATGTTCAGCAAATCGGTCAAAGCAGGCTATGGGGATATGGTCGTGCTGATCAAATATCTGCTCTAGCGTAAACCTGCAGTCCGCCACCGCAGCTCTCCCCCGATCGGTACGCCGATCCTAAAGCACCTGGTAGACGACATAATCGAAATCGGCACTCTTTGCCCGCCCGGATGTGTCGAAGGCGAAAACGCCGGCGAATGCGCCAGTAAAAGAGCCGTGTTCGCCCCGGCCGCCTTCATCCGAAATAACCCCCGCATCCAGCACGGGACCGAGCGCCCGCCATTCTGCCGAGCCGGCGCTGTGCCAGAAGAACTGCAGTTCGTTGTCGCGGACTTCCATGGCGAGGTGGATTGGGCCCTCTGGCACGGAAACACCGCTTTCCACCGGAAAGGTCATCCGGCTGTTCGGATAGTCGCCGGGGCAGGAGAAGATCGTTACGACACGGCCAAGCTTCTCGTGGAGCGTCACGACGATCGCGTGAAACTTGTGGCGATTGTAATAATGCGTCAGGCCCGCAACCTGCTGATAGGTCTCGGCTGCGAAATCCACCGCCGTCTCCGCTCGGAACGAATGATGCTCCTGTCGGCGCGCGACGAGCGACTGTTCGAACCAGGAACCGATGCTTTCGCGACCGAAAAGCCGCAGATGGCCCGGCCGCTCGGTCAGGCTGAAAAGCCGTTCCGGGTAAGGCGTTCGCAGCCACTGGAATTCGGAAGGCAGCTTGGGGTCATCGAAGTCCCGTCTGATCCTGACAGGCCTCTCCTCGGCCACGGCCCCTGTCGGAGCCGGCACCTCGACGTCCGGGACCACGCCCCCCTGGGCCAAATAAAGCCAGTCATCCTCCCAGATGCACTTCTGCAGCGCCGTTTCGCGGCCAAGGGTGCAGCGCCGCTGCGGCGGAAGCGGACGGCCGCAGAGATGGGTGTGATAGGCCTCACCATCCGGCGTTTCCACATACTGCCCATGCCCTGCCCGCTGAAGAGCAGCTTTCGGATGATCCTTCGACGTGATCAGATGGGTCTGCGGATGCATCTCATAGGGACCGTCGATCGTGCGCGAGCGGGCCATGGTCACGGCGTGGCTATAGCCCGTGCCACCCTCGGCGGTCGTCAGATAGTACCAGCCGTTACGCTTGAAGAGATGTGGGCCTTCAACCAGGCCAAGCGGACTGCCGGCGAAGATGTTCCTGATCGGCCCCTTTAGCGCCTTCGTCCCCGGGTCCCATTCCTGCAGCAGGATGCCATCGAAGGCCGGGTGCTTCGGCGCGCCGCCATAGCTCTCGGTCCGGTGGTTCCATTGCATGTTGAGGAACCACTTGCGCCCGTCGTCGTCATGGAAGAGCGACGGATCGAAACCCGACGAATTGACATAGACCGGATCGGACCATTCACCCTCGATGGTCGGCGAGCTCACGATGTAATTGTGTGCATCCTTGAAGTTGCCGTCGAGCCGCTTGACGTCCGTGTAGACCAGCCAGAACAAACCGTCGGCATAGGAAAGACATGGCGCCCAGATGCCGCAACTGTCCGGATTGCCGCGCATGTCGAGCTGGCTCGCGCGCTCAAGCGGCCGGCGTACCAGCGTCCAGTTCGCCAGATCCCGCGAGTGATGGATCTGCACGCCCGGATACCACTCGAATGTCGAGGTCGCGATGTAATAATCCTCCCCGACACGGCAGATGGACGGATCGGGATTAAAGCCCGGCAGGATCGGATTGCGGATCATGTCTTTTTCCAACGACACAGGGGGATAAGCCCGGCGGGCGGGCCGCCGGGCGCTGTTTCATTCACTTGTTGCGGGATGGCCCCTGGCGCTCCGCCGAAGCCGCCCAGAGATTGATATCCGCATCCTTTGCAAAAGTATCGATTTCGGCCAGCTCCTGTGGCGTGAAATCGGGCTTTTCCAGCGCCTTGACGCAATCTTCGACCTGCTCGGGACGGCTGGCGCCGATCAGCGCGGTGGTAACCCGTCCGCCGCGCAGGGCCCAGGCAAGCGCCATCTGGGCAAGCGTCTGGCCACGTTTTTCGGCGATGGCGTTCAAGCCGCGAAGATTCCCGATATTTCTTTCGTTCAGAAATTCCGACCGTAGCGATTTGCCCTGGGCCGCTCGGCTGCCCTCCGGAATGCCGCCGAGATATTTCGACGTCAACATGCCCTGCGCCAGGGGCGAGAAGACGATCGAGCCGATGCCGAGATCTTCGATCGCATCGAGAAGGCCGTCTTCCTCGATCCAACGGTTGATCATGGAATAGCTGGGCTGATGGATGAGAATGGGCGTGCCGAGCTGCTCGAGGATTGCCGCAGCCTCGCGGGTGCGCCTGGAGTTGTAGGAGGAAATCCCGACGTAGAGCGCCCTGCCCGACCGGACGATATGGTCCAGCGCGCCGCAGGTTTCTTCGAGCGGCGTATCGGGATCGAAGCGGTGCGAATAGAAGATGTCGACATAATCGAGACCCATCCGCTTCAGGCTCTGGTCGCAGGAGGCGATCAGATATTTGCGGCTACCCCATTCTCCATAGGGACCGGGCCACATGTTGTAGCCGGCTTTGGACGAAATGATCAGCTCGTCGCGATAGCCCCTGAAGTCCTCCCGCAGGATCTGGCCGAAGGCTGTCTCGGCACTGCCCGGTTTCGGGCCGTAGTTGTTGGCGAGATCGAAATGAGTAATGCCGAGATCGAAGGCCCTTCGGCAGATCGCGACCTTCCGCTCATGCGGGGTATCGTCGCCGAAATTGTGCCAGAGGCCGAGCGAGATCGCCGGTAGCTGCAGGCCGGAACGGCCGCAGCGGTTGTATTTCATCTTGGAATAGCGGTCTTCCGCCGGTTGCCAGGCCATGACGCCCTCCTCATGTCTTGGATGGACGCGGGCGCGAACGGCCCGCGTCAAACACATAGCGGATCAGCGCAGAAGCGCCAGTGCCTCGTTGATGCCGAGAGCCGCGGGCTGGGTGCAGGTGGTGGACAGTTCGATGAAGCGGCCCTCCTCGCCGGACTTGAGAATCGAGGTCATCACATCCACGCCATGCAGTGTCCGCTCGAGCGAGCAACGGGCATCGCGACCCTCGATGATGGCGATCGCCATATCCGCAAGACCTGCCGTGCGGTAATTGGCACGCGGCCCCTGGGGGCTTTCCTGGTTCAGGACGCCGAAGGGATGGTCCCAGTCCTCCAGGGGCTGGATATCCTTGTTGCGCCCGCTTGCCTCGACCACGCCGCCGAAGAAATTCGGATCGGGGACGAAAAGCGAACCCTCAGTGCCGTAGAGCTCCATATTCGCATGGCGATGCGACCAGACATCCCAGCTGGCCGAGAGCGTGATCGTAGCGCCGCTGACAAATTCGAGGAGTGCGTGGATGGTGGTCGGTGTTTCGACCGGGATCACCTGGCCTTTCAGCGGCTCGCTGGTGATCGTCCGCGTTGGGCTTGCCATGGAGGTCAGCGCCCCGACGCGCTTCACCGGACCAATCAGATTGATCAGGTTGGCAATGTAATAGGGTCCGAGGTCGAGGATCGGCCCGCCGCCTTCCAGAAAGAAGAAGCCCGGATTGGGATGCCACATCTCCATGCCGGGGCTCATGACATGGCAGGTCCCGGACGTGATGCGGCCGATGCCGCCCTCGTCGATATATTTACGGGCAAGTTGATGCGAACCGCCGAGGAATGTGTCCGGGGCGCAGCCGACCGAGAGGCCTTTTTCCCTGGCGAGCGCCTGGAGCGCCTTGCCCTCCTCAAGCGTCACCGTCAACGGCTTTTCGGAATAGACGTGCTTGCCAGCTTCCAGGATCGCCTTGGAAACGGAAAAATGCGCAGCCGGGATCGTCAGGTTGACGATCACGTCCAACTCGTCATTGGCCAGCAGATCTGAGATCGACTGCGCCTTGACGCCGTATTCTTCCGCTCGAGCCTCCGCCGTCTCGTCGTTGAGATCAGCGCAGGCCAGCACTTTCAGGCCTTTGAAAAGCGGCGCCAGCTTGAAATAGGTCGTGGAAATATTGCCGCATCCCATGATGCCGACGCCAAGTTCCTTGGGCATGAAAAACTCCGAAATCTCAGTGATCAATAGGTCTTGAAGGAGGCGATGGACCGCGTCAGCAGCCGGTCGATATCCTTCGGATTGTCGTGTTCGAGGACGTAGTGCTTGGCCGGGGTCTTCCTTAGCGCTGCCGCCAGATCCTTCCACGGCACGGTGCCGTGACCGACATCGGCCCAACCGTCCTCATCCGTATTCTCGCCGGCCGGAGCGATGTCCTTGACATGCACGGCGGTAATCCGATCACCGTGACGCTCGATCCAGGCAAAGGGGTCGGCGCCGCCGCGGATGACCCAGGCGATATCAGCTTCCCAGGCGAGGTCAGGACCGCCGGCGAAGATTTCCTCCTGCGGCGTCGAGCCATCGGGAAGCGCCTTGAATTCGAAGTCGTGGTTATGCCAGCCGAAGACGTAGCCGGCATCCTGATAACGCTTGCCGGCCTCCTGAAGACGCTTGCCGAAGGCGAACCAGCCCGCGGCGTCCGCCGGCCGCTGATCGGGCAGAAGATAGGGGCAGTAGATCGCTTCCATGCCAAGCGTCTTGGCGATCAGCAGCGCTTGCTGCGGCTCCTTTTCGAGAAGATCGAGGCCGAAGTGGCCGGTGGGCATGGTGAGCCCGTTGGCATCGAGATCGGCCCGCAAGGCCTTGAGCGACAGCTCGTCCATGGTGGCGTAAATGCCGCCGTAACCCTCGACTTCCGCATACCCCGCTGCGGCGACCTTTTTCAAAGTTTCGGACAGTGGCGGAAAGTTGCGGGCGCAATAAAGCTGGAAACCAAGTTTCGTCATGGTGATCCTCCTTGAGAAGAGCGTCAGCCTGCCGTCTGGCAGGAATGGAGATCGTAGATACGGAAATTCGGGATCGCGTCCGTCCGTGCGGCGGGCGTGAAGGTGATCCGGCGGCTTTCGCCGGCAGCAAGGTCGAAGGCATTGTCGGAATAGCGGCCGGCCGTATCGCTTTCGATCAATACGAAAAGCGCAAGCCCCTTCGCCTGTACGAGAAGATCGATCGCGCCGTCACCGGCAGGAGACATGGAGAACTCAAGGCCCGCCGGCTCCAGGTCGAGGGCTTTGTAGGTGCCGTGGACATAGTGCCCCTCTCCGCCCATCCCGTTGGATGCGGTAAAGGTCCAGGCCATGATTGAGTTCTCCGGCAGATCTGAAACCGGCAGCCTCAAAGCCGTTACCGCAGAGTCCGGCGTACAGACGGCTTCGATGCTCTTGAGCAGCTTGCGCTCGCCCGAAAGCGTCAGCAGGGAAAGATTGATGGTGACCGTGATATCGGCAGGCGTGTCGTTGACCAGCGAAATCTGGATATCCTTGCCATCTTGGGATGGAATTGCAGCCACCGCAACCGGCTGGAAGAAGCGCCGGGCCATGTAGTGCAGCACTTTCCAGCTGCCGCCATAGTCAAGGCTCGACCAGGAGGCGACCGGCCAGGTGTCATTGAGCTGCCAATAGAGCGTGCCCATGCAATGGGGCTTCAAGGACCGCCAGTAATCGACTGCCGTCTTGATCGCCACGCCCTGTTGCACCTGGCTCAGATAGACGAAGTTCGGAAAATCCTTCGGGAAGCGGAAATTGCGGAACATCGTGCCGGCGATGCGCTCGTTGCCGCCGACATTCTTCTGGTGGTGCTCCATCACCGGCGACGCGATGTTCATGTCCTTGCTCGCCGCATAGGTCTCGATGACTGGCAACGAGGTATAGGACTGGAAACCAAATTCGGAGCAGAAACGGGGACGGACCGAACGGTAATTGTCGAACGGCTTGTTCTCGTGCCAGACCGACCAGTAATGCATGTCTCCCGACCCGTCCGCATGCCATGCATCGCCATAATCGAGGTAGCCGGAGGCCGGGCTCGAGGGCCACCAGATGGCTTCCGGAGCCGCCTTCTTCAGTGCCTGCTCGATCACCCGGTTCAAACGGTCATAAGAAACCAGATAACGATCCCGGTTTTCGAGAGACTCCTTGAACCAGTTGAGCGCGCCGACCAGTTCGTTATCGCCGCACCAGACGACGATCGATGGATGCGAGATCAGGCGCCGCACCTGGTAATCCACCTCCGCCTCGGCATTTTCGAGGAAATCGGGCGTGGATGGATAAAGATTGCAGGCGAACTGAAAGTCCTGCCAGACCATCAAGCCGAGCCGGTCGCAGAGATCGTAGAACCAGTCGGCTTCATAGAACCCGCCGCCCCAGACGCGAAGCATGTTCATGTTCGCGTCGACCGCCGATTGCAACAGATCCTCGGTCTTTTGGGGACTGGTCAACGAAAACAGCGCATCAGCCGGAATCCAGTTCGCACCGCGGCAGAAGATCTCGCGGCCGTTGATGCGGAAGGCGAAGCGACTGCCGGCCTCGTCGGGATCGGTGAGGAGTTCGACGGTCCGTAGGCCGATTTGGCGGGTGACAGTCTCGCCAGGAATATCCACCGTCAGCGTGTAAAGATGCTGATCGCCGCTGCCCGCCGGCCACCAGAGTTTCGGGCTTTCGATCTCGAAGACATGGTGGACAATCGTCTCGCCAGCCTCGATACCGCAATCGAGCCGCACCCGGTCCCCCTCGAGCTCGAAATGCACCGGTACGATGCCGGGATCTTTTGCGTAAAGCGTCAGAGCGACGTGAAGCTCGACCTTGCCTTCACCGTGTCTCTGCCTGGTGACGATATGTTCGATGCGAGCCGTATCGAGCTTGTTCAGCGAGATTTCGCCATAGAGGCCGAGCGGCGCGAGTGCGATATTCCAATCCCAGCCGAAATGGCATTGCGGCTTGCGCAGCATATTGCCGTTCGGGATCGGGCAGTTTCCCGTCGAATACGGAATATAGAAGGGTTGGCGCGCTTGACGCTCGGCCGCAGCTTCTATGTTCGAATGGAAGTGGATGCGGATCGTATTTTCGCCGGGCTGAAGGGCCGACGAAACATCCGGCCGGTAGCGCCGGAAGCAATTGTCGGCCGAAAGTACCGGGACATCGTTTACAAAGACGATGGCGACCGTATCGAGATCGGTGATGTCGAGATACCAGCTGCCGTCCGGATCATCGACGATGAACTGCCGCTCAATCACCCAGTCCTGATGCGCCACCCACTGTACGTCGTTCTCGTTGCGGCCAAAATAGGGGTCGGGAATGATGCCGGCCGCCTTCAGCGCGCTGTGAACGTCGCCCGGGATCTGCATCTCGGTGCGGTGCGCTCCGTCGGCGGACGCAAGCTGCCAGGAGCCGGAAAGGTCTAGGGAAGATTCCATTGGCTCTGCTCAGATGCGGTCTTCTGTCTCGGCGTCGAAAAGTGAGGCCATCGTCATATCGAAAGCAAGCCGGACCCTGGTGCCGACGGCATAACGGCGAGCGCCGCCGATGCGCACCGACATGGTATGGCCCGCATGTTTGAGCCAGAGAAGGTTGTCGGCGCCCATCGGCTCCTCGATGTCGACTACCGCCTCGTGGACCTCGCCACCCTGAATGTCGCCATCCACCTTGATATGCTCGGGCCGGACGCCCAAAATTACCTTGCGCCCTGCCCTCAGCGGCCCCGACGCATCGTAACCGTCGAGCGAGAAGCTGACGTCGTTCGTTCTGAAAACGATGCGGCCGCCCTCATCCACCAATTCTCCGGTCAGGAAGTTCATCGACGGCGAGCCGATGAAGCCAGCCACGAACCGGTTTCTGGGCCGGTTGTAGATGATCACCGGGTCATCAAGCTGTTGAATCACACCGCTCTTCATGATCGCAATCCGGTCGGCGAGCGTCAGCGCCTCGATCTGGTCGTGCGTCACATAGATCATCGTGTTCTTGAGCGACTGGTGCAGACGCTTGATTTCGACACGCAGTTCCGAGCGCAGCTTGGCGTCGAGGTTCGACAGCGGTTCATCGAACAGGAATACGTCGACGTCGCGCACCAGCGCCCGCCCGATCGCCACACGCTGGCGCTGGCCGCCGGAAAGTTCGGCCGGCTTGCGCTTCAGGAGCGGCTCGATCTGCAGGATGCCGGCAGCGCGCGCGACGCGGCGATCGATCTCCTCCTTCGGGACTTTCGCCACTTGAAGACCGAAGGAAAGGTTCTTCTCCACTGTCATCTGCGGATAGAGTGCATAAGACTGGAAAACCATGCCGATGCCGCGGTCCTTGGGCTCTTCCCAGGTGACGTTCCGGTCCTTGATGAAGATCTGGCCTTCGGTCGGTTCGAGAAGCCCCGCAATACAATTGAGCAGCGTTGACTTGCCGCAGCCGGAAGACCCGAGCAACACCAGGAACTCGCCATCGCGAATGTCGAGATTGAGGTTCTCGAGAACCTTCACCGAGCCGAAAGAAAGCGACAGATCGCGAATGGAGACGCTGCTCTGCTTGCCGATGGAAACCATATTGTGCATCAGGCTTACCCTTTGACTGCGCCGGCGGCGATACCGCGAACGAAAAGCCGGCCGGACAGGAAATAGACGATGAGCGGAACGGCACCCGTCAAAAGCGTCGCCGCCATGTTGACGTTGTATTCCTTCACGCCCTGAACCGAATTGACGATGTTGTTGAGCTGAACGGTCATCGGATAGGTGTCCGGCCGGGTGAAGACGACCCCGAACAGGAAGTCGTTCCAGATACCGGTGACCTGCAGGATCATCGCGACCACGAAGATCGGCAGCGACATGGGGAGCATGATCCGGAAATAGATCTGCCAGAACCCGGCCCCGTCGATACGCGCCGCCTTGAACAACTCCACCGGAAGCGAGGCGAAATAGTTCCGGAAAAGCAGCGTCAGGATCGGCATGCCGAAGATCGTGTGGACGATGACGAGCCCCGTAAGTGTGCCGTAGATCCCCAACTCCCTGAGAACGATGACGATCGGATAGATCATCACCTGATAGGGAATGAAGGCGCCGATGATGAGGATCGAGAAGAACAGCTCCGCTCCCTTGAACCGCCAGTTGGCGAGCGCATACCCGCTGACCGAGGCAACCGCGATCGAAACGACCACGGAAGGCACGAGGATGCGTACGGAATTCCAGAATCCTCGGGACAGACCGTCGCAGTTGAGCCCGGTGCAGGCCTGCGCCCAGGCCTTCACCCAAGGCTCGAAGGTAATCTCCATCGGCGGCGAGAAGATGTTGCCGAGACGGACCTCGGGCATGCCCTTGAGCGAGGTGACGACCATCACGTAAAGCGGCAGCAGGTAATAGAGCGCTGCGACGGTGAGGGTCCCGTAAAGCACGATATTGCGGGTCGACAGCATGCGGCGCGGCTTACGGCCGCTCGGGCCGGAGGCAAGGCGGGAAGAAACCGCGTCAAAACCCGCGGCGGTCGTGTTGAGGGTGCTGATATTAGCCACGCTTGCGTCCTCCGAACTCGAGGTAGGCCCACGGGACCACGATGATAGCGACGGTCAGCAGCATCATCGTCGAGGCGGCAAAGCCCTGACCGAGGTTCTGGGCCTGGAACATGTAGTCGTAGACGTATTTTGCCGGGACTTCGGAAGCGTTGCCGGGACCGCCGCTGGTCTGTGCGACCACGAGGTCGTAAACCTTGACGATGCCGCTCGCGATGATGACGAGCGTGGTGATGAATACCGGGCGCATCATAGGAATGATGATAAGAAGATAGGTCTTCCACATCGGAATGCCGTCGACGCGCGCCGCCTTCCAGATGTCCTCGTCGATGCCGCGCAAACCGGCCAGCATCAGGCACATGACGAGCCCCGTACCCTGCCAGAGAGCGGCGATCAGGATGCCATAGATGACGATGTCGGGATCATAGAGCGGATCGAAGGCGAACGAGGTCCAGCCAAGCGAGCGGATGACGGATTGAATACCGAATTCAGGGTTGAGTACCCACTGCCAAACCAGCCCTGTAACGATGAAGGAAAGCGCGAAGGGGTAGAGAAAGATCGTCCGGAAGGCGTTCTCGAACCGAATCTTTTGATCCATCAGCGCCGCCAGCAGAAAGCCGATGACCAGGCTAAAGATCAGCGAAAGGATGCCATAGATGGCAAGGTTCTGGATCGAGATGATCCAGCGGGACGATGCCCAAAGACGTTCGTATTGATCGAGGCCCACGAAGTTGAGCCGTGGCAGAAGCCTGGAATTCGTAAAGGAATAAAACACCGTCCAGAGTGTGCCGCCGAGGAAGATCACCAGGGCGACAAGCATCATCGGGATGGAAGCGATCTTCGCATTGAGGTTGCGGAAGAGCTGGTTGGGTCGGCCGGTCGGAGCATGTGCCGCCATGGTCTCTCCTCTCCAGGGAATGAACCGTTTCCTGAAAACAAATCCTCGTTCCGGCCCCGTATGCTACGGGGCCGGTTTCCGGGGCATCCGGGAGGAAATCAATCCGCCGAGCCGATGATATCCGCGAAGCGCTTCTGCGCAGCTTCCGGAGTGATCGAGGCATTGGCGAAGAATTCGGACATCAGGTCTTCCTTCTGCTTCTGCGTATCGGCCGAAACGAGCTGATCGACGCTCTTGATGATATTGCCCTTGCCGAGGATCTCGAGACCCTTTTTCATGCAGTCATTGGCAGCGGCGAGATCGACGTCGCTGCGAATAGGAAGAGAGCCCTTTTTAAGGTTGAACGCGACCTGCGTTTTTGGATCCACGATTGCCGCAGCGAGGATATCCTGAGCCTTGGACTTCTCTTCATCCTTCAGCAGCGGGAAATAGAATGCATCGCCGCCGGTCGTCAGATACTCGTTGAGACCGAGACCCGGAAGGCAGGTATAGTCCGTTCCGGCCTTCTTGCCGGCAATCTGGAACTCGCCCTGTGCCCAGTCCCCCATGATCTGACCACCAGCCTTGCCGGTCAGGACCATGTTGGTTGCCTGGTTCCAATCCTGGACATTGCTGCCCTTCGCCATGTCGCGGGCCTGGGCTGCAGCTGCGAAGATCTTTGCCATCTCCGGACCACCGGCTGTCTCGGCGTCCTTCTTGACGTAGACCGTCTCGTAAAGTTCCTTGCCACCAAGCGAGATGGTCAAGGTGTCGAACAAGCCGTTCGCCTGCCAGGCCTGACCGCCCAGCGCCAGCGGCTGGATCCCGGCCTTCTTCAAAGCAGGCGCCGCCGCAACCAGATCGTTCCAGTTCTTCGGAACATCGACGCCGGCCTTCTTGAAGGCTTCGTTAGAAAGCCACAGCCACTGCCACGAATGGATATTGATCGGCGCGCAATAGATCTTGCCGTCGATGGTGCAGGAATCAAGCAGGCTCGCCGGCTTGATGACATCCTTCCACTTGCCCTTCTCCGCAACCGCCGTGAGGTCGCGCATCAGGCCTTCCTGGACCAGTTCCTCGGCCTGACGGCCATGGTTGAACTGAGTGGCGCCCATGGGATCGCCGCCGGTGATGCGGCTGATCATGATCGGCCGCGCGGTGCTGCCGGAACCGGCGATGGCGCCATCCACCCACTTGTTGCCTGTCGCGTTGAATGCTTTTGCGAGTTCGCCAACAGCGGCAGCTTCGCCACCGGAAGTCCACCAATGGGTGACTTCCAGATCGGTGGCATAAGCAGCGCTGAACGGCAGCGTTACGGTTGCGGCAAAAGCGGCCGCCATCGCACGAATATTCATGAGTGTCCTCCCTCACTGAAACGTTGCCGTGAAAACCTAGGCCAATCGTCAGGATCGCGCAACCGCTTTTGCCAGAAAAAATTTCGGCCGCGGGATAATACATCTTAAACGTGCTGATACGGACACCTCAGCTGTGAAGGGAGCAATGCAAAACCCCCCAAAGAATAGGAGATTCTCGGAAATTTCTCGAAGCGTCTGCGGCTTTTCCCTTAGCATCTGCAAAAAATGACTTCGCACCTGCGTTGTGCAATCTACGGCGGCAGAAAACGAAATGACATCAAAAATCTTCTCGACATTTTACCTGTATCGTTTCAGTTATTGAATTCTGGTGAGGAGACAGGAAAGGGTCGCCGCCGTTTTCAGGCAAGCTTGAGCTCACTATAGTGGCCACCTGACTCGGGCAGCGACGGCAAATAATGGACGATAGCGGAAGATCAAGGACGGGCGGATCGCAGGTGGTCCGTGAACGTCCCACCTTGAAGACAATCGCCTATATGACAGGTTTGGGGATCACCACCGTGTCGCGGGCGCTCAAGGACGCTCCGGATATCGGCGCCGAGACCAAGGAACGTGTCCGTCTCGTCGCCAACCAGCTCGGCTATCAGCCGAACCGCGCCGGCGTAAGGCTGCGCACAGGTAAAACAAACGTCATCGCCCTTGTCCTGAGCATCGACGAGGAATTGATGGGCTTTACGAGCCAGCTCGTGCACGGGATTTCCGAGGTGCTCGGCGGCACCCAGTATCACCTGGTGGTGACGCCGCATTCCTTCCAGAAGGACCCGATGGTGCCCGTGCGCTACATCCTCGACACCGGCTCCGCCGACGGAGTGATCATATCCCGCATAGAGCCCGAAGACGCACGCGTGCGGCTGATGACGGAGCGGAACCTTCCTTTCGTCACCCATGGCCGCACCGATATGGGCATCGCCCACCCCTATCACGACTATGATAACGAGGCCTATGTCTATCAGGCCGTCCGGAAGCTCGTCGAAAAGGGGCGCCGGCGCATTGCCCTTCTCGCGCCGCAGAGCCGCTTTTCCTTCTACAACCATAGCCGCAACGGTTTCGAACGTGGCCTGGCGGATTTCGGGGGAACGGAAGTTCCCATGGGACGCGTGACGAGCGAGACACCGCTCGACGAGATCCGCGCCCATGCCGAGAGACTGATGCGTTCTGCCGAGCCGCCGGACGGCATTATCTCGATCAGCGGATCTTCGACGATCGCCTTGGTTGCCGGTTTGGAAGCCGCAGGCAAGAAGCTTGGCGTCGATCTCGATATGGTGTCGAAGCAGTCCGCCGAATTCCTGAACTGGATCCGCCCGGAAATCTACACGGTCAACGAGGATGTGCGGCAGTCCGGTCGCGAACTGGCCAAGGCGCTGATGGCACGCATCGACGGTGTTGCACCGGAGCTCCTCCAGAGCGTGGCGCAGCCGGTCTGGTCGAAAAGAGCGCCGAGGGACTGAGGGTTTCACCGCAGAGACGGTCGTCCCTGTCACCCCATTTGACGGCAGGAGCCACGGTTTCGTGCCATCGCCCGGCCGGCTTTCCAGTGCGAAATATCTGTGCATATATATCGCCATGGGCGACGTTACCAATACTCCCGTTTCTCGTAGCCTGCCCGCCGCTTTCTGCGGCGGAACACTGATCGGGGGAGTCGGCGGCCTGATAGGCCTTGGAGGTGCCGAATTTCGCCTGCCTCTGCCGATCGGCCTGTTCAGGTTCCCGGCACTGGAAGCCGCCATACTCAACAAGGCGATGAGCCTGGTGGTGGTCGCCACCGCGATCCCGTTCCGTAGCGGAACAGTTCCCCTCGGCGCGGTCGCCGGTCACTGACCGGTCATTCTCAACCTTCTTGCAGGAAGCGTGCTCGGCGCCTGGCTCGGTGCGGGAAGGACGACGCGCCTACGGTCGGAAACGCTGCACAAGGTCATTGCCGCCATGCTGGTCGCCATCACGGTGGTCCTTGTCCTGGAACATCAGCTGACATCCAGCCAGGCTCTGGTCACCGGGCCGGCTCAGCTCGTCGCGGGTGTGATTGCGGGCTTCATCATCGGCATCGTCGCTGCATTGCTCGGCGTAGCAGGCGGTGAACTGCTGATCCCGACGCTCGTGCTACTCTTCGGCGTGGATATCAAACTGGCGGGCAGCCTGTCCCTTGCGGTGAGCCTCCCGACCATGCTCGTCGGCTTCACCCGGTACAGCCTTGACGACAGCTTCTTCGCCATCACCAGAAACAGACTGTTCCTGATGATAATGGCGATCGGGTCGATTGCCGGCACATTTCTGGGAGGCATGCTTCTGGGTCTCGTGCCGGACGCCCTTCTGCTGCCGGCGCTGGCCTTGATCCTGCTGATTTCCGCAGTGAATGTGGGGCGGCACGCCTGACTTACCGAGTCACCGTCGCCATGCGTCGATTGCGAATGCAAAAAGCCCGCCTTACCGGCGGGCTTCGATCTGCAGGAATTGCTTTCCCGATCAGGCAAATTCAGCGAGGCCGCTACCCCATGGGCCGTGGTGCTTGTCGACGCCATCGACGCGGTCGAATCCATGCGCGCCGAAGAAGTCGCGCTGCGCCTGGATTAGATTGGCCGTGCCGCGCCCGCGGCGATAGGCATCGAAATAGGAAAGCGCCGAAGCGAGTGCCGGGGCCGGCAGGCCGGAAAGCGCCGCAAACGACACGACCCGGCGAAGAGCGCCATCGGTATCCTTCACCATCTGCGAGAAGGCCGGGGTGACGATGAGGTTCGCCACATGCGGATCCTTGGTGAAGGCCGAGGTGATTTCATCCAGGAACTGCGAGCGGATGATGCAGCCGGCGCGCCATATCTTGGCGATCGTCGGCATCGGCAGATTCCAGCCGTATTCGGCGGAAGCGGCGGCCATCACCGCAAACCCTTGGGCGTAGGCGCCGATCTTGGCCGCGAGCAGCGCATTTTCGAGATCGGCGATAAAAGCTGCCTTGTCCATTGGCGTGTCTGAAATCTTCGGGAGGCCGAAAATCTTTTCTGCCGCCACGCGTTCCTTTTTCTGCGAGGACAAAATACGGCCGGCAACAGCGGCTTCGATGGCGGTCGCCGCGACGCCCATGTTCTGGGCTTCGATGACCGACCATTTGCCGGTCCCCTTCTGGCCGGCGGCGTCAACGATCAGATCGACCATCGGCTTGCCGGAGATCGGGTCCGCGGCCTTCAGAACCTTCTCGGAGATTTCGATGAGATAGGAATTGAGGCGGCCGGTATTCCATTTGCCGAACACTTCGCCGATCTCCGTCGCGCTCATGCCGAGGCCGTCGCGCAGGATGCCGTAGATTTCGGCGATCATCTGCATGTCAGCATATTCGATGCCGTTGTGGATCGTCTTGACGAAATGGCCGGCGCCATTCTGCCCGAGCCAGGCAACACAGGGTTCGTCGTTGAATTTGGCGGAGATCGAGGTCAGGACCTTTTCGACACGCTTCCAGCTTTCCTCGGTGCCGCCGACCATGATCGACGGACCGTGCCGGGCACCCTCTTCGCCACCCGAAACACCCATGCCGATGAAGGTCAGGCCGCTATCGTTCAGATTGTCGAAGCGGCGCATCGTGTCGCGGAAATTGGCATTGCCCGCGTCGATCATGATATCGCCTGAAGACAGATAGGGTTTCAGAAGCTCCATCTGCTGGTCGACCGGATCGCCGGCCTTGATCATGATGATGATCGGCCGCGGCGGGCGGATGGAGGCGACGAAATCTTCCAAAGTCTCGCAAGGGACGATTTGCCCCTGCAGGTCACCTGCCTCGGCGTAAAACTTGCGTGTGGCCTCTGGAGAGCGGTTGAAGACGGCGATCTTGTTGCCCTTCTCGGCGATATTGAGAGAGAGGTTAGAGCCCATGACGCCGAGCCCGATAAGGCCGATTTCTGCCTGTTCCACGGATGTGCCTCCATTTGAAGATTCGCGGCTGTTGTCGCATTCAAACCTTCAAACAGCAAGGCAGGCACGACGCTAAACGATTAAATTTCCATCACACTCACCCCCCGTCGTCAGCCCATAACGTAACGATCATAGAGCGAAACGATCTTGTTTTGTTCCATCTTTCCGGGTTAATCTGGAGGGACGACGGCAAGAGACGGAGAAGGTCATGTCGATATTGCCCGCACGGATCATCCATATCAGCATCGCAAAGCCCTGGCAGGAGGTCTACGCCTTTGCCAAGAGCCCTGAAAACATGCCCCTCTGGGCATCCGGCCTCGCATCCGGCCTCACCCGGGAGGGCGAGGAATGGGTGGGAGACGGTGGTCCGATCGGGAACGTGCGCGTTCGCTTCACGCCGGACAACCCGTTCGGCATCCTCGATCATCGAGTGACGATGGAAAGCGGCCTCGTGGTGGAAAACCCCTTGCGTGTCGTGCCGAACGGAGATGGCGCCGAGGTCATGTTCACGCTCCTGAAGCGCCCCGACCTTGACGACGCTGCTTTCGAGACGGACGCCGCAACCGTTTCGAAGGACCTCGGGACGCTGAAAAGCATTTTGGAAAATAAGCAATAGGAAGGGCGTAGCCATGGGTAGCAAGGGAGCAGACCGGAAGATTGACTATGTCGAGTTTAATGTGCGCGACATAGGAAGGGCCAAGGCATTTTACGGCTCGGCATTCGGCTGGACCTTCACGGACTACGGTCCGGATTATTGCGAGTTTCAGGACGGCCGGCTGACGGGAGGTTTTGCAAATTCTGCAAACGTGAGCGCCAAGGGCGGGCCGCTTGTCATCCTCTTTGCCGACGATATAGAGGACGCGCAGGCGCGGATCGAAAAAGCCGGCGGCGTGATCCTCAAGCCGATCTTCTCTTTTCCCGGCGGACGGCGCTTTCACTTCGCCGATCCGGAAGGATACGAACTGGCCGTCTGGTCGGACAAATAGCCAGGTTAAGCGGCAGGGCGGCGGCGGCGATCAGCCGTCTCCTGCATCACCACGAGCGCGCCGAGCTTCGCTGCGCCCGAAAGACATGGCGACATTCGGCAGCGAATGACGACCGTTTGGCCGTCGATCTGGTCGGCATAGGTCAGCGAGAGATTTTCGCCCGCAAAGCACCGGTCGATACTAGCCCTGAATTCCTTCTGGAAATGATGAACGCCGACGAACTCGGCAAAATGCCGCCCTATCAGTTCTTCACGCGGCACGTCTAGGCGACGGGCATTGGTCTCGTTCGAATAAAGGATCCGGTAGCCGGAGCCGACTACCACTATACGATCGGATATCCGGTTTAAAAGCGCGTCGTTAAGAAAACCGTCAGCCAAGGCGTCCGCCAACACCGTGGCGCCGTCTGCCTCCGGATCAGTATGCTGATCCACAGACACGGGAGGATCCGTCAGCAAATAACGCTCGACCAGCATCTGTAACAGGTGGCCGGTGCGCCGTACGCAGCCCCTGTCGTCGGCCTCCTCGTTCAGGAGGTTGATCGCAAACCGGAATTGGGCCTGGATATTGGCCGGTTCTTTCTCCTGATTGGAGAAGATTGCGAGCAGAAGTGGGTCGAGCTCCCGGTCGAGAGCCGCAGTGGTGTGCGTATCGTCCCGTTCGATTGCCTGCCGCAGATCAGCATACTTGGACCAGAAAAGATCGATCAAAGCTTCCAAAAATGCACCCTCTCCCGTCTCGGAGACATGCCGGTCCTTCCCCCGAAGCTCGGCGTCTCTGCCATTCAAAGCGAATCACATTGATTCTTTTCTCAAAATCGGACCCAATTTGTGGCCGATGACTTAATACAGGAAAATCGCAGATACGGACATTGGTCTGGAAAGTAATGCGGTCATAGGGACCACTTAATCTTCCAGCGGTCGTGGTACCAGAGCCATTGCTCGGGATACTCCCGGACCCAGCTTTCCACCTTGTCATTGAGAATCTGGGCGGTGGCCTGAACATCGAGATTGCCCTTTTCGTCGCGCGGCAGTTCGATCTTTGGCTCTATCTCGAGCCGGTAGCGGTTGTCCGGCAGACGGATGCAGCGGGCGGGATAAACCTCGGCGTTGAATTGCCGGACGAGCTTGCCGAGCAGCGGGTTGGTCCTTACAGGTCTCCCGAAAAAGGTCGTTTTCAGCCCTTTGCGGAACTTTTGATCAACGAGTACCCCCACGCCGCCGCCGTGTTCGAGCCTGCGCGCCAGCGCGAAAGATGAGCCCGCATGCGAGGGCACGAGCTGGCCCATACGGCTTGCCCTAAAATCGAAGATTTTCTTTGCAATGTACGGGTTGTTCGGCGGACGGAAGAGAACCATGACTTCCAGGCCGAACGCCTTGCCCGCAACCGGCAGCAACTCGAAATTGCCGGTGTGCCCGGTAAAGACGATGAAGGGACGCGGATTGTCGCGCAGGTCGACGAAGATCGGAATGCCCGACACTTCCACCCTGCCCGGCTTCGGCCGCTCCGGGTCAAAATCGAACAACCGGTCGAGGAATACGTATTCCGCCGCTAGACGGCCCATATGTCCCCAGCTGGCGACCGCGATCTCCTGCAACTCCTCCTCGGCCTTTTCGGGATAGGCATTGCGCAGATTGGTCAGCATCAGCTTATGCCGGCTGAGCTTCGGACCGACGCGACGCGCCATGCGGTCGGCAAAGCGGATCGCGGGATCGGCGGGGAAAACTTTGAGGAGATTGAGAGCCCCGAAGGCGATCTGCGCCACCAGCCATTGCTGGAAGTTTCTGAGTGCGATCACGATACGGGTGAGGAACATCTTCACGGGGCGGCAACCTCAATCCATGCGCAGCACGATCTTGCCGAAGATCTGCCGGCTTTCCATCCGTGCCAGCGCCGTGTCGATGTCACCGAAGGTGACTTCCGTATCGATGACGGGATGTACGATGCCTTGCGCCATCTTCTGCATGGCGTCGGCCATGTTTTCCATCCGGCAGCCGAAGGAGCCAAGCAGTTTCAGCTGCTGCTGGAAGAGCATCATCAGGTTCATCTCAGTCGAGACACCAGACGTCGAGCCGCAGGTAACGAGGCGGCCGCCCCGCTTCATGCACAGCATCGAGCCGGCCCAGGTATCCTTGCCGACATGCTCGAAAACGACGTCGACGCCCTTCTTCTTGGTGAGCTTGCGAACCACACCTTCGAAGCGGTCCGTCCTGTAGTTGATGACGTGATCCGCGCCGAGCGCCTTGGCGCGCTCGATCTTGTCGTCCGAGCCTACGGTCGTGATGACGGTGCACCCCATCTTCTTGGCGAGCTGGATCGCTGCCGTGCCGATGCCCGAGCCGCCGGCATGAACAAGTATCGTCTCGCCCGGCTGGAGTTTTGCGTTGTCGAAGAGCATGTGTTCCACGGTGCCGAAAGTGACTGGGGCAAGTGCCGCGCCAACCGCATCGACACCCGGAGGCGCCGGGACCAGCAGGCGGGCGGGCAGATTCGTCTTCTCCTGCGCGAAGCCATCGAGATGGAAGCCGTGCACGCCAGATACGTTTTCGCAGAGGTTGTCGCGCCTTTCGCGGCAGGGCTTGCAGAGGCCGCAGGTGCGAGCACCGTAGATCGACACAAGCTGTCCCGGCAGGACGCTTGAGACCCCCGGGCCGATCGCCTCGACGACGCCGGAGGCTTCCGCGCCGATCGTCAATGGCATCTTGCGTTTGGCAAATGCCATACCGCGCCAGCCCCAGACGTCGATGTGGTTCAGCGCCACCGCCTTTACGCGGAGCGTCACTTCGCCCGGGCCGGGCGCGTCAGGCTCCGGAATATCGACGGCTTCAAGCTTGCGGTCATCGATCAGTTGCAGAGCGCGCATAATAGGTCTTCCTTCGCCCGGAGGCGTTAAATTCGTCAAACGTGGTTGGCGACGGTCTCTACAGCATCGGCCCCAAAATCGAAATGATTTTTGGAAGGCACGATGCGTAGATTCGAGAATTTAGAGGGCCTTTTGCGCGTCCGAGGGACGCACGGTGCTCTAGGCCGGTTCCAGCGCCATGACAAGGCTGGCGTTCTGGCCGCCGAAACCGAAGGAATTGGAAAGAACCGCCTTCGGCCGAGCATTGCGCTTCGTATTCGGCACCACATCGAGCACGATCGTCGGATCGGGATTGGTGTAGTTGATGGTGGGCGGCAGCGTGCCGGTCAGCATCGTCTGGAACGAAAAGACGGCTTCGACGGCGCCGGCAGCCGTCAGGGTATGGCCGATCATCGATTTGTTCGAGGAAACCGGGATGTCCTTCAACCTGTCGCCGAAAACGGCGAGCATGGCGCCATATTCCATCTTGTCGTTTTCCGGCGTCGACGTGCCATGCGCATTGATATAGCCGATCCCGCCCTCGTCCATGCCGGCGTCGGCGAGCGCAGCGCGGATGGTGGCGATCGCCGGGCCGCCGTCCGGCGAGGATCGGGTGCGATGAAAATGATCCGCCTTCTCGCCGCAGCCCTTCATGATGCCAAGCACCTTTGCACCGCGGGCAACCGCCGACTCGAGCGATTCCAGCACCAGCGTCGCGGCACCTTCCGCGATGACGAAGCCGTCCCGGTCCTTGCTGAACGGTTTCGATGCCTTCTCCGGCGGATCGTTCTGCGTCGACAGCGCCGACAGCAACGAGAACCGGATCAGCGCTTCGGCACTGACCGATCCGTCTGTAGCAACAGTGAGTGCGCGATCTGTGCGCCCCTGGCGGATTGCTTCGACGCCGAGCTGGATCGCAGTCGCTCCCGACGCACAGGCCGTCGATAGCGTCACCGGCAGGCCGCGCGTGCCGAATGTGTCGGCAAGGCGTTCCGAGATGGAGCCGAACTGTACCGCTTCGAGAAAGACCGGATCGGGGCGCTCCCGCATCGCCGCCAGGAAGCGATCATAAGCATCGCCTTCCGCCTTTGATGGCGGTGCGCGATCCGCAAGCGCGAAACGGTCGCTCCATTCGGGTTCGACCGGCGGCGCAGCCAGGAAAAGCGGGCCTTCGAAATCGCCCGAAAGCCCAGCCTGCGCGAGCGCTTCGGCGGTGGTTTCGCGGGCAAAGGCGAAAGAGCGCTCGACGGAATTTTCAGCCGGCACCGCGATGAAATCAACCGTGCCGCTGATCCTCGTCGAGAGCTTCTCAGTCGGGAAGCGGGTGATCTTATGGATGCCGGACGTCCCCGAGGTGAGCGCTGCCCAATTGTCCTGCAGCCCTTGGCCGAGCGAGGTAATGACGCCCATGCCGGTGACCGCGACGATCGGGCGGCCGAGATGATCCTTGAAGCGATTGTCGCTCATAAAGCTCTCCTTCACGCTTCGGAAGAAAGGACCGCTAGGCCCTCGCCGCGCGTGTAACCGACCGTCGTCACCACCGCATGTTTAACGGCCGCCGTCATCGGTTTTTCGTTCTGCGCATCGAATGTAGGAACGCACGCGGCGCCATCCAAGCTGAGTGCGGCGAGCGCCAGGCCAAGGGGGAACTGCGCTTCCATCCCATGGCCGGTGACGCCGCCGAACGCTCGAACCGGAGCGCCCGGAAATTCCTTGTCCAGCACCGCTCTTTCGCGAGCTGCAAGGTCAACGATACCACTCGTGCCCGAGAAGACGATCGTATCTTTTGCAGAAAGACCGGATGCGTGGCCGGCCAGACGGGCAAGACGCTTTTCGAGCCTGCCCTCGTCGCGCTGGCCGCGATCGCCCTCGATCGCGTCGATCACCGCATAGATATGGGCGCCCCGCGCCTTGGCATGCGCACGCGATTCCAGCACCAGGAAAGCGCCGACCGACCCCATGATCATGCCGCCGCCGTTATCGGCCGAGCGTGACCAGATGGGATGCCAATCGCCTGTCGCATGCGCCCGGATACCCTCGACGAGAAGGATGATGTCAGCGCGCTCGGCAACAAAGGCGCCACCGACGAGGCTGTGGCTCGACTGGCCGGATCTGATTCGGTGAAAGGCCGTCTCGACGGCTGAAATACCAGCCGACTCTTCACCCATGAAGGTCCGCGACGAACCGGTAACCTTGTGGACAATCGAGATATTGCCGGCAACCAGATTGGAAAGCTGGGCAAGAAACAGCGTCGGGCGCAGCTCCGTGGTAAGCTTCTCGTTCAAAAGCATTTCTCGGTCGTTGCGCTTCAACGCCTCGTCGACGATCAGCGAATCGACCTTGATGTCGCGCTCGCCGCCGCCCGCGGCGACGATCATGTCCATCGAGGCACAGGCGTCGGCATCCGTCTTCAGGCCCGCATCGTCGAGAGCGAGGCCCGCGGAAAATACGCCGAGCCGCTGCCAGTTCTCCATCTGCCGCTGATCACCTCGCTTCGGGATCTGCGTCGACCAGTCGATTTCGGGCATCGGGTGGATCGGATAAGGAGAAAACCGCTCGGTCTCGACTTTCGGGATTCCAGCTTCCGCCGCCGAAAGCAGGGCGACATGCGGCTCCTTGCCGACGCCCTGGCAGGTGACAATCCCGATCCCGGTAATCACGACATCATTGTCAGACTTCATCATGTCCTCTTTGCCCGCCGTCTCGACGGCCGGGCTTTAAGCGCTGGCGGCGATCGCAGCTATCAAGCCGACTTCTTCCGCACGTTTGCGGATGATCGGCGCCAGCGGAATCTCGCTGAAGGGCATGGTGCGCAGTTTCAGCTGCGCGTCACAGACCTTTTTTCCGCCGCTGGAAATCTTTGCTTTCGTAACGGCGTAGCCGGAGCCCTCATGCTCCAGAAGCGCCTCGATGTCGAGCACCGCATCCGGCTCAACAAAGGTGCGCATCTTGGCGCCGTCGACCGACATCAGGAACGGCATCGCCGCAAAATCGGAGGCAGCAAGAACGAGGAATCCGGAGGCCTGCGCCATGGTTTCGATCAGCAGAACGCCGGGCACCAACGGCATGCCGGGAAAATGGCCCTCGAAGACGGGGCTCTTTGCCGGCACGACCGATTGCGCCTTCAATACCTTGGTCCCGAGATCGACCGCTTCGATGCGGTCGATCATCTGGAAATATTCGAGCAACATAAGATTGCCGGCGGCCTATCAGGCCTTTGCCGCCCTCAGCTCGTCGATCTTTGCGCAGAGGTTCTTGAGGACGAAGTATTCTTCCGTCGAAACCTTGCCCTCGTTGACTTCCTGGGTCCACTGTTCCAGCGGAATCTTGATGCCGAATTCCTTGTCAATCGCGAAGACGATATCCAGAAAGTCGAGGCTGTCGATGCCGAGGTCATCGATGGTATGGCTTTCCGGCGTGATCGTTTCACGATCGATTTCGCTGGTTTCAGCGATGATGTCGGCAACTTTGTCGAATGTAGCAGTCACGCCCATGTCCTCTGAAGAATATCAAAATCAAGGTTCCACATAGGGAAATCGATACCAAATGCCAATGGCTTCGTTTTTCAAGCACGAATTTGCATGGGAACTGTTGCCTAAACAGCAATTGCCGGGCGGCCCTCGACCAGTGCAGCGCGGATGACCTCGAGCACCGCATCGGACCGAACGAAAGTGCAGACCGATTGGCTGGGATGGCCGTCCCAGGGCGTTCCGACGAATCTGCGGCCGCTATCCGGTGCCTGGATCGTTGCGCCATCGGCAATGCCGCCCGAAACCACCCGGACCGGTCCGGTGCGGACGGTGAAGAGGTCCGGCCGGACCAGATAAACGCAGGCTGTGCTGTCATGAACCGCCATCCCGGAGACCCCGGCACGGCTTCGATAGAAATCGATGTAATATTGCGAAAGATCGGAGAGAAGCTGCAGCGATCTCTCCCCCGATTTCACCATATGGGCGAGATAATCCGCCGACATGATCGTCTTCATGGTCACGTCGAGCCCGACGATGGTGACTTTCCATGGCGCGGTGAAGAGAATATCCGCCGCTTCCGGATCGCCGTGGATATTCGCTTCCGCTGCCGGGGTGACATTGCCGCCGACGTCGAAGGCGCCGCCCATGACGACGACTTCCTTGACCAGCTGAGCGATCTCCGGATCCGCCCGCAGAGCCAATGCCAGGTTGGTCATGCGTCCCACCGCGATCAGCGTGATTTCCCCCGGATTGGCACGAACCGTCTCAATGATAAACCGATGCGCCGGACGCGAATCGAGCGGCCAATCGATCACCTGCGGCACGCCGATATTGCCGAGGCCATCGGCACCATGGACAATCGATGCTGCGCGATCGTCGGTGCGGGACAGATCGATCGTCTTGTCGGCGCCTTTCGAAATAGGGGCGGAGATCCCCCACTCCCGATGCAGAAACTGCGCATTGCGAGTAGTGAGGTCGAGCGGCACGTTGCCGAAGACCGTCGTCACGCCTAAAAGATCGATCTCCGGATGCCGATGCAGAAAGAGCAGTGCCATCGCGTCGTCGACGCCGGGATCCGTGTCGAAAATGACCTTATGCATGTGCTTCATCCCTATCTTCGGCAGCTTTCAAGGCCGCGCACAATAGCGCCAAACGCTCGAAGAGCAATCCCGCTTTGGGCATGGCTGTTCTCCGGAAGCCCTCCTTGAACCGATCCTCATCAGGGGCGATAAGCGCCTCGTCATTCACATCTCCCTCCGCCGATCGAGTCCACTCTTGAACGACCTCGCCACGCATCTTGTTCTTCTGCTCTTTCTCGCATCCTTCTTCGCCGGTTTTGTCGATTCCATCGCCGGTGGCGGCGGGCTGATCACCATCCCGACAATGCTGATCGCAGGGATCCCGCCGTTGGAATCCCTAGCCACGAACAAGTTGCAATCGCAATTCGGCTCCGCCTCGGCAACCATCGCCTACGCACGACGCGGCCATGTCAATCTGAAAAGCCAGATGCCGATGGCGATTATGTCGATGATCGGCGGCGCCGTCGGCGCAGGCCTGGCCTCGCTGGTGCCTGCGGAATGGCTGGCGGCAGCCATTCCCTTCCTGCTCGTTGCGATCGCCATCTTCTTCTCCGTCAAGCCGAACCTCAATGATGCCGACCGTCACCAACGGGTGACACCGTTCATTTTCGGCCTTAGCGTGGTTCCACTCGTCGGTCTCTACGACGGGATATTCGGGCCAGGCGCCGGCTCCTTCTACATGCTTGGATTCGTGCTCCTCGCGGGCTTCGGCATGCTGAAGGCGACCGCCCATACCAAACTCATCAATCTCGGCTCGAATTTCGGCTCGTTCCTGGTCTTTGCGGCCACGGGTTCGGTGCTGTGGAAGGTCGGACTGCTGATGGGTGTCGGTCAATTCCTCGGCGCCCAGGTCGGCTCAAGGCTCGCGATGAAAAACGGCGCGAAGCTGATCAAGCCGCTGCTGGTCTTCTCCTGCCTGGCGCTTGCCATCAAGCTGATCGCCGATCCCGCCCCCCCATCAGGATCTGGTTTGGCTTTTAAAAGAGAGCCCGAAAATCCGATACTGCGTCATCTCAACCCTTCATCCGGAGCGGTAAGCCGGCCGCTACGAAATAGACGTCATCGGCCACGGCTGCTATTCTCTGATGCAACCGGCCGGCATGGTCGCGAAACTCCCGCGCCATCTTGTTTTCCGGAACGATGCCGAGACCGACTTCGTTGGACACCAGAATTATCGGAGCGGAAAGCAATCGCAGCACGCCTGTCAGTTCGGTCGTGGCGGCGTCGATATCCCGCTCCTCCATCATCAGGTTGGTGATCCAGAGCGTCAGGCAGTCAACCAGAATCACCCTGCCCGGTCCATCAATGCTCTGGATTTGCACCGTGAGATCAAGGGGTATCTCGTGCGTTACCCATTGCTTACCGCGATCTGCGCGATGGCGGGCGATACGCTCGCGCATTTCTTCGTCATAGGCACGCCCCGTGGCAATATAATGCCGCTCGAAACCCGTGGCCCGAGCAAGCGTTTCGGAAAAGGCCGACTTGCCCGAGCGGGCGCCGCCAAGGACGAGGGTCAGCTGACCGGAGGTTTTCATGGCAGAATATGGCCTGTTCCAGAGGGGACCGGACGATTCGTAGACAAAGGAGGCGTCCGGCCCTGTTGGTGTTGGCTCTGGATTTTCATTACCATCAGATGGTGCCGCGTCGTGAACGACGTGTCAATCTCTCGGGGATCGAGCCATCGAGATCGAATAAAAGAAGCGAATTGACCCGAGGGCAACACAGCACGAGCCGAAATTCATGGCTCCGACAACGGGGCGACCGGTACGCACTACCTGATCCGGCGCCGAAGGCAAGCTGACCGCCTGCATGACAACGAATAGCGTGACATTCTTACCGGATGGTTAGTGAGATCGCTCTGTGAGAACATTTCTCGCTGCAAGCCCAAGAAATATCCAGCGCCCAGACGCACAGAGCTGTCAGCGGTGGCCCCATACCACTCTAGCCGTGTCCTTTCGAGGCAATCATTTAAAAGTGACCTTTGAGAGCAGCACGAAACCGGAAATCCTGTGCTTCCAAGAGGTTGGGCGCGGTCCATCGCAACCGGCCGACCTCTTGAAGGTTGATTTCCTGCGGGGAAGTCGTACCCTCATTTTTAGAAAGCGGAAATGTGAACCGGGCGTCACCGCGACGGCACAAGGGAAACACTTCCGATCACACTCGATCGAAGCTGGAACTCCTTCACGCCGCGATCAGCACTTGCGGCCCACGCGCAAAAACTGGAAGATCGCGACGCCAGACGGAGGTTTGAAATGAAGAAACTGTTCGCTTCCGTAGGGTTCGCTGTCGGGACTTTCGTTCTTGCCGGGACCGCACAAGCCGATTGCGGATCCGTCTCGATTGCGGAAATGAACTGGGCTTCGGCAGGTGTCGCCGCCAATGTCGACAAGATCATCCTGGAAGCAGGTTACGGCTGCAAGGTAAAGCTCGTACCAGGCGACACGATGACAACCTTCACCTCCATGAACGAAAAAGGACAGCCCGACATCGCGCCGGAGTTCTGGGTGAACTCGGCGCGGATCCAGCTCAACAAGGCGACTGCGGACGGCCGTTTGGTCATTGCGGCGGAGATTCTCTCCGATGGCGCAGTGGAAGGCTGGTGGATTCCGAAATTTGTTGCCGACTCTCATCCGTCCATCAAAACCGTCCAGCAGGCGCTGGCTCATCCTGAACTTTTCCCGGCTCCCGGAAATCCTGCAAAGGGGGCAATCTTCAACTGCCCCCGAGGCTGGAACTGTCAGGTTTCCACTGCCAACCTCTATAGGGCGCTTGGCGCCAACGAGAAGAATTTCGAATTGGTCGACACCAGCTCCGCCGCGGAACTCGACGACGCGATATCAAATGCTTTCGCGAACAAGACAGGCTGGCTGGGGTATTACTGGGCTCCAACCGCCATCCTTGGCACATACGAGATGGTGAAGCTCTCGTTTGACGTGCCGCACGACCCCAACGACTGGAATGCCTGCACTTCGGTTGCCAATTGTCCCAATCCCACGGTCAATTCCTATCCGACGTCGCAGGCCTATACCATAGTCACAAAGGGACTGGCAGACCGGGCTACGGATGCAATGGAATACATGAAGAAGCGGAAGTGGACCAATGCCACGGTGAATAGCGTCCTGGCGTGGCAGTATGAGAATCGGGAAACGAACGAAGACACGGCCAAGCATTTTCTTGAAACGCTGCCGGACATCTGGACCAAATGGGTGCCGCCGGGGGTCGTGGAAAAGGTCAAGGCGTCGCTCTGAGACCTATGCGTGGCCGTTTCCGGATAAATGGCCGGAAGGGTTTGAGGGCAGAATTGACTAAAATGCCTCTGCCGGTAACGTCGTTCCGGATAGGGAGCGCAAAAACAATAAACAAGAGGGGAATTTCATGGCGCATAGCCTTCAGGCGCTGCACCTTTGTAACTACCGGGCGTGCAATCGGCCGCGGTTGAGTCTGGAGGCTGCTCGTGGCTAGCCATGGAATAGAGATCAAAGGGCTCTACAAAATCTTCGGACCGCGGGGGGCGGAGTATGTGGGCGCCGTGAAGGCCGGCATGACGAAAGCCGAGCTCAACGAGAAACATGGTCACGTCCTTGGCCTGAAGGACATCAATATCTCCATGCCCGCCGGCGGCATCACGGTTGTCATGGGGCTTTCAGGCTCGGGAAAATCGACCCTGATCCGCCACATCAACCGCCTGATCGAGCCGACAGACGGCGAGGTCATCTACGACGGCAACGATATCTGTCGGATGAACGAAAAGGACCTGCGGGATTTCCGCCGCCTCAAGACGGCGATGGTCTTCCAGAAATTCGCGCTGCTGCCGCACCGCACCGTTATCGAAAATACAGTTTACGGCCTCGACATTCAGGGCATCCCGCGTCAGGAAAGCATGAAGCGCGGCCAGTATTGGATCGAACGGGTCGGGCTTGCAGGCTTCGAGCGGCATTACCCCAATCAACTGTCGGGCGGCATGCAGCAGCGTGTCGGGCTTGCCAGAGCTTTGACCAACGATGCCGATATCCTGTTGATGGACGAAGCCTATTCGGCGCTCGATCCATTGATCCGCGTCGACATGCAGACCGTTCTCCTTACGCTTCAGGCCGAACTGAAGAAGACGGTCGTCTTCATCACCCATGATCTTGATGAGGCGCTGAGGCTGGGCGACAAGATCGCGATCCTGCGCGACGGCCAAGTGGTGCAGCAGGGTACGGGTCAGGAAATCGTGCTATCGCCGGCCGACGATTACATCACTGCCTTCGTCAAGGAGGTCAATCGCGGCCGCGTGATCCGGGCGAGCACTGTCATGCAGCCGATCGACGGAGCGCCGGACGGAATGCCCATTCCCGGCAGCTCAACGCTCGAATCCGCCGCAAGGCTCATGACGGAAGCCGGCCACAGCCGTGCGCTGGTTTTGGACGAGAATGGTGCACCGAGCGGCATGCTAGACCTGCGGACCATCATCACGGCAATGGTCAGTCCCGCCAGCCACGAGACGGAGAAGATGGCGGCGGAATAAAAAGGGGCCGCGTCGCCCACGGACGCGCCTGCTGTCACTTGCCATCATATAAAGCAATCTTTATATGATCGGATTACGTCGCAGGAGAACCGCCATGACCGCTGCCAATGTACTGACAGAACTGCTTGCCGAGAAAGGCGTGCTGTTGGCCGACGGCGCGACAGGCACCAACCTCTTCGCGATGGGTCTCGAAGCCGGCGATGCGCCCGAGCTCTGGAACGAAGCGGCACCCGAAAAGATCGAAAAGCTGCATCAGGATTTTGTCGATGCGGGCGCGGATATCATCCTCACCAATTCCTTCGGCGGCACACGCCACCGGCTGAAATTGCACAAGGCTGAGGGCCGGGTTCACGAACTGAACAAGCTCGCGGCGGAAATCGCCCGATCTGTTGCCGACAAGGCGCCGCGGAAAGTCATCGTCGCCGGCTCCGTCGGCCCGACCGGAGAGCTTTTGATTCCGCTCGGGGCCCTTTCCTACGAAGATGCGGTCGCCGCCTTCGCCGAGCAGATCGAAGGCTTGAAAGCCGGCGGCGCCGATGTCGCCTGGATCGAGACCATGTCCTCTGCCGATGAAATCCGCGCTGCTGCTGAAGCCGCGGTCAAGGTCGGCCTGCCTTACACGTATACCGGCTCTTTCGACACGGCGGGCAAGACCATGATGGGCCTCGACCCGAAAGACATCCATGGCGTCGTCCAAGACATCGGCGCCGAGCCGGTTGCGGTCGGTGCCAATTGCGGAGTCGGGGCTTCCGATATCCTGTCGAGCCTTCTCGACATGACGGCGGCAGCGCCGGATGCGATCACCATCGTTAAGGGCAATTGCGGCATTCCGGAATATCGCGGCGCCGAAATCCATTACTCCGGAACCCCTCCGCTGATGGCCGAATATGCCCGGCTTGCCCGCGATGCCGGCGCGCGGATCATCGGCGGCTGTTGCGGCACGTCTTGTGAGCATCTCGCTGCGATGCGCAAGGCGCTTGACGAATACACGCCCCGTCCCCGCCCGACGATCGAGGAAATCGTCGACAAGATCGGCCCGCTGCGCAATAAGACCGCGAGCGAATCGGGCGGCGAGTCCGGCCGTGAAAGACGCCGCCGCCGCGGATAGGGTATCGGCCTCCAAATCGGGCGCGGATCGGTCAATCCGATGCTTGGAAAACAGGGCCGAGGAGGACCAAGATGGCGAACATATCTCCGATCGGCAGCCGGGAGACGGTGGCGGAAAGCCTTGCCGCACTTCTGCCTGAAAACCAGTCCTGGCTGACGCTCCTGATGCAGAACCCGTCGTCGGACGATCTGCTGCTGGACGGACTGCACCTTTATCTCGACCAGGCTTCCGAGGCGAAATTCCTGAACTCGCTGAAGCTGCAGAAGTGCGGGGAATGGGTGGGCAATGCCGCCCCTGCCCGGCTGCAGATCAGGCTGGCGGAAGCGGCGAAATCCAGCCAGCATCCCGCCTATGCCGCCTTCCGGGACGGGCTCACCCGCTCCGGCGGGCTGGAGCGGGCTTATCCGAAGGCAAGTATCTGAGCGGATTGGTCCGCCTAACGGCGGTCGAGCGTCTCGGCCAGTCTCACAAGATCAAGAAAACCGCCGCGATATCCGAACGGGTCGTCGCCACGCGCGTCGCGCGCCATCTTCAGGATTTCGTCGTAGGAGTAAGCCTCCAGGGTATCCGTGCCACGCAGCTTCTGGCCGAAAGCCGAAACCGCAGTGGCGAACCGCACCTCCTGCGGCGCGGCCGCAAAGTCGCGAATTGCGTTCACGTCCGTCACCGGTGTGGTGATGAGCTTGCTCAGGTCGCCCTCCGGCTCCTTGTAGCGGATCTTTACGAAAGCAAGCTCATCCGACACCGGAGCCTGGGTTGACGCCGCCGCAGGCGCTTCATATCGCAGCGGATCGTTGAGGGTCGAGGCGCTGCCTTTGGGCGTAATTTCGTAAATCGCTGTGACGGAATGTCCGGAACCGATGTCGCCCGCGTCCACCCGGTCATTGTTGAAGTCCTCACGCTTCAGCGCGCGGGTTTCATAGCCGATCAGCCTATATTCCGCGATCCTTTCGGGATTGAACTCGACCTGGATCTTGACGTCCTTTGCGATCGGAAAAAGACTCGCCCCGGCCTCCTCCACTAGCGCCTTCTGCGCTTCCGCCAATGTATCTATATAGGCTGCGGTGCCATTACCGTTCTGGGCAAGCGTCTGCATCAGGCTGTCGTTGAGATTGCCATGACCGAAGCCGAGCACGGAAAGGAAAATGCCATCCTTGCGGCGCCGTTCAATCAGCCGCTTCAACGCCTCGTCACTCGATACGCCGACATTGAAGTCGCCGTCGGTCGCAAGCATCACCCGGTTGACGCCCCCTTGGATAAAGCTCTGGCGCGCGAGGCGATAGGCGGATTCGATGCCCTCCGCACCGGCGGTCGAGCCGCCCGGCTGGAGGTTGTCGATGGCGGCAAGGATCTTGTCCCGCTCGCGGGCCGAAGTCGGCTCCAGCACTGTTCCGGCATTGCCGGCATAGGTGACGATCGACACCTTGTCTTCCGGCTTCAGCCTGCCGACCAGCAGCCGGAAGGCACTTTTGAGCAGCGGCAGCTTGTCCGGCGCGTTCATCGAGCCGGAAACGTCGATCAGGAAGACGAGATTGGCGGGCGGCGCAGCAGCTGGAGCATTCTCATAACCCTTGATCGCCACCTGCATCAGCTGCGTGCCGGTATTCCAAGGCGTAGGCGTGACGGTCACGGTGGCCCGGAATGCTTCCCCCGCCGTTTGCGGCCGCGGCCAGTCATAGGGGAAATAGTTGATCATCTCCTCGACGCGCACGCTGTCCGGCTCGGGCAGATGTCCATCCATCAAGGACCGGCGGACAAAAGCATAGGAGGCGGTATCGACGTCGACGGAAAAGGTCGAGACCGGATCGGTCGCAACGCTTTTTACGGGATTGGGATCCGCATTGGCGAAACGGTCACGCCCTTGCTCCAGCGGCGGCAGCAGTTCTCGCTCTGCGGGCGCAAACCGGGGTGCGGCGGCGAGCGGCGCAGCACCCTCGGCCATCATCGGTTGGGCTGGGGCGGGCATGGGCGGCGAGAGGGCCGCGGGAGGCTCCGCCATGCGCTCTGCCGCTCCGCCGGAGGGGCCAGCCTCATAGTCCAACGGCTTCGACGCAGGTAGCGGGCTTGCGGCCTCCTCCTCCCGTTGACGCTTAGCCTCGACGGGCTTCACAGGGGCCTTCGGCACATCAGCCATCTCGGGCAGAGCCACCTGCCCGGATGTCGGCAGGTTGCCGCGTGTGATTTCGAAAGTGAGAAAGGCAGCCGCGGGAATAATGAGCAGCGTCGCAAGCGCCGAGCCTGCCAGATAACGATGCTGAGTGGTCATGTTGGTGCTCCAGATCCGGTTGAGGATGGAGCTTTGACGCTGCCGCCAGGATTTTCCTTGGGCGCGGTTTGCGTTTTTTTCTTCGGCGCCGAATGCCTGCATGGCGGCAGCGAGCGCACGGGCGCGTTTCTCGGATGATGCAGTCGGAGCCGGGGGCAGAGTACCGAGCTTTTCGAATTCGTCCGTCATGGTCAAACCGCCTCCTTCTTCAGAAGGTCCTTCAATCGTTTTCGCGCCTCGTGCAGGTGCCAGGAAACAGTGTTTTCGCTGCAGTCCAGAACCTCTGCCGCCGCGGCGTGGCTGAGCCCCTCGCTATGGACGAGCAGGACCGCGTCTCTTTGTTTCTCGGGCAAAAGCCGCACTGCTGCCCACAGCCACTCGCCCCGCCCGTCGTTCTCCGGCTCGAGCTGCTGGAAGAAGATCGGGTCATTGGCGAGCCGGCCCTCGTCACGCCGACGGCGCAACGACTGCCGTTGATGGTCACGCACCACGTTCAGTGTCAGCGCATAGAGCCAGGTGCAAAAGGCGGACTGGCCCTTGAAGGACCGGATGGAGCGGCCGAGCCGGATACAGGCTTCCTGGGCAATGTCCTCGGCATCAACCTGCGTCCCGCACCAGCGCCACGCGACGGAATGGATGAAATCGTAATGGGTTTCGATAAGCACGCCGAAGGCATCCCTGTCGCCGTCACACGCCCTTTGAAGGATTTCCGCGCTCACGATTCCCGCCCGATTGCCGCCGTTTCCAGCTTAGACGTTTCCCGATGCAATTCCTTGGGGTGGCTCGCAAAAAATGTTCGGCTCAGCCCATCAGCGCCTGCATATGAAACTTCAACTGCTCCGGCAGATAGCGGAATTCTGTGCCGACCGGGCAGGCATTGCGGGCGAGACAGCCTGAGACGACGCAGGTCTTCTCACCGGGTTCGCTGCCGAGATAAGAACGACAGGTCACAACATCGAATCCGGACCGGTTGACCACCCCAGCGGGACAAGCCGTGAGGCAAGGTTTTTTGATGCAGCTATCACAAGGAGGGCCTGCGGCTTTCGCGGAGGCCTCGATCTCGAACGGAAAACCCAACGCTCCGCGATAGCCGTGCCAAAGGCCAAACTGCGGGTGGATGAGAAGGCCGAGTGGCGACGGCTTCAGGCCTTCCGCCCGCATGGCCCATTGCTGAAATGGCTGCCAGGGCGGATCGGATGGGAAATAGGCGGTCGCTCCGAGCTTTTCGGCGAGCGGCCGGATC
Organism: Neorhizobium sp. S3-V5DH; assembly: GCF_004343065.1. Classification (NCBI taxonomy): domain Bacteria; kingdom Pseudomonadati; phylum Pseudomonadota; class Alphaproteobacteria; order Hyphomicrobiales; family Rhizobiaceae; genus Neorhizobium; species Neorhizobium sp. S3-V5DH. The sequence continues at coordinate 62,620 of NZ_SMCL01000015.1, read as the reverse complement.
ACCCTTTTCGACCAGGTATCGAGCGGGTCGACGCCGTTATAGCCTCGGAGCCAACTCCTGAACGATGGCCAGATGGAACCGCCGGCATTGCCGAGCAGAACGACGGCGAGCGCGTGATTGCCATTAGTCAGAAGCGGCCCCTCGCCCCGCTCGAAATTCGCGACGCCGCGGACCAAGATGCCATGCAGGCCGAGCACAGCGACAATCGAGCCTGGAATGGCCAAAGGGTCGCTCATCGCGGCCCCTGATATTTGTAGTGCGGGCGCCAGACCCCTTCCTGGATGAAGTCGGCGACCAGCCTGGCGCCGCCTTGCTCCCTGGCGGCCTCGGGCTCTCTTCAGGTGAATGCGTCGGGCATGGAATCCTTGCGATCTTTGATGAAGGCGAGCAGCGCCTCGTCGATTGCCGGATCGAGCGGCGGCGCCTCATAGGAGTCGAGCCATGCACGGCAGAGCGCATTGGCGCGCTGCTCGATGCGCTTCTCGCCTTCGATTTCCCACTGTTCGAAGGAGTTGTTGTCCATCAGAGCCGAGCGGTAGAAAGCCGTCTGGAAATGCGCCTGGGTGTGGGCGCAGCCGAGATAGTGGCTGCCGGGCCCGACTTCCCGGATCGCGGAAAGCGCCTGCCCTTCCTCCGACAGATCGACGCCCTGTGCCATTTTCTGCATCATGCCGAGCTGGTCCTGGTCGATCATGAACTTTTCATAGGACGACACCAGACCACCTTCCAGCCAGCCGGCGGCATGCAGAACGAAATTCGTGCCGGCGAGCAGCGTGGTGTTCAGCGTATTGGCCGATTCGTGTGCGGCTTGGGCATCGGGCACCTTCGAGCCGCAAAGCGACCCTCCGGTGCGGAACGGCAAACCAAGACGGCGGGCAAGCTGCGCCGCGCCGTAGGATACCAGCGAGGGCTCCGGCGTCCCGAAGGTCGGAGCGCCCGACTGCATCGAGATGGAGGCTGCGAAAGTGCCGAACAGCACCGGCGAACCCTTGCGGATGAGCTGAGTCATCGACGCACCAGCAAGCACTTCCGCCAGGATCTGAGCCAGCGTGCCTGCGACAGTCACCGGGCTCATCGCGCCTGACAGGATGAAGGGCGATACGACGGATGCCTGGTTATGGCGCGCATAGACCTTGAGAGCACCGAGCATGGTGCCATCGAAGACCATTGGCGAATTGGCGTTGATGAGGTTCAGCGTCACGCAATTGTTCTCGACGAAATCGTCACCGAAGACGATCTTCGCCATGGCGATTGTGTCTTCGGCCCGCTCCGGCGCGGTGACAGAACCCATGAACGGCTTGTCCGAGTACTTGATATGGCTGTAGACCATATCCAGATGGCGCTTGTTGACCGGCACGTCGACCGGTTCGCAGACGGTGCCTCCGGAAGAATGCATGGACGGCGCCATATAGGCGAGCTTCACGAAATTGCGGAAATCCTCGATCGTCGCATAGCGGCGCTTGCCATCGAGGTCACGCACGAACGGAGGACCGTAGACCGGCGCAAAAACGGTCGCGTTGCCGCCGATCTGGACGTTGTGCTCCGGATTGCGCGCGTGCCAGGTGAACTCCCTAGGCGCAGTCTTCAGAAGTTCGCGGCATAGACCTTTCGGGAAATGCACCCGATGGCCCTGCACGTCGGCGCCGGCTTTTTTCCAAAGATCCAGAGCTTCGTCATCGTCGCGAAATTCAATGCCGATTTCTTCAAGGATAGTATCGGCATTGCGCTCGATGATTTGCAGGCCCTCCTCGTCCAGCACCTCATAGACGTTGATCTTGCGGGTGATGTAAGGAAGCGACGGACCGGGACCGCTGCCCGTACGCGCGGCGCGGCGCCCTGCCGCTCCCCGTTCGCCACGCCCGCGTCGTCCTGCGCCGCCTGCCGGTTCCGTCTGCTGGGTCAAGTCGTCCATGATGTTCCTCGCCTTGCGCCATCGTTTGCGCCTGTCCTTCTGATGCGCCATGCTAAGCTGCGGCGCAAGCCGAACCCTGCCTTTCTGCGGCACCGGTTTGTGCAGGACAGACATTTGCGACGACCGCTTCGTCGTTTTTCCGACGCGCCGCTGTCGCATACGAAAGAAATTGCGAAACAATTTGAAGGTACAGATAGTCGACGACGTGAGCGTCTGATTTGCAGGCCCCTCGAACCCTAGGGAAGTATTCCATGTCTGACGATGAAATCATCCTTTCGGAACTTTCCGACGAAGAACTCGTGCAACAGATGCACGACGACCTCTACGACGGGCTCAAGGAAGAAATCGAAGAGGCCACCAACATCTTGCTGGAGCGCGGCTGGACGCCCTACGATGTCCTGACCCAGGCGCTTGTCGAGGGCATGCGGATCGTCGGCATCGACTTCCGGGACGGCATCCTCTTTGTGCCCGAGGTGCTGCTGTCGGCCAATGCCATGAAGGCAGGCATGACCATCCTGCGTCCGCTGCTGGTGGAAACCGGCGCGCCGAAGCTCGGCAAGATGGTCATCGGTACCGTGAAGGGCGATATTCACGACATCGGCAAGAACCTCGTCGGGATGATGATGGAAGGCGCCGGTTTCGACGTGGTCGATCTCGGCATCAACAACCCGGTTGAGAACTACCTGGAAGCAATCGAACGGGAAAAGCCGGACATTCTCGGGATGTCCGCGCTGCTGACCACCACCATGCCCTATATGAAAGTCGTCATCGACACCATGAAGGAAAAGGGCATCAGGGACGACTATGTCGTGCTGGTGGGCGGCGCGCCTCTCAACGAGGAATTCGGCAAGGCGGTGGGCGCCGACGCCTATTGCCGCGATGCGGCAGTCGCCGTCGAGACCGCGAAGGACTTCATCCGCCGCAAGCATAACAGCCTCGCCGCCGGCAGCTGATGCCGCTCACGGCGAGGTTGCCGGAATAGACATCAGCGGGCAGCGCGATCAACCTTGCGGCCGGCATCCTGAGTAGCGTCGACGGCATTCGCCGTGTCCTGACCCATGCCGCGAATGGTATTGCCACAGGAGGAGAGCGAAACCATTGTCGCAAAAAGTGCGGCGATCACCGTGACTGTCTTGGCCGTCATGATAGAATACTCCGATGGATATGGATCAAATTGTTCCGGGAAGCGAACTTCCGCCGAAGGAACGTGCAAACTGTGAAAAAGTTCACGTGATCGCCTGCGGCGCCATCGCACGGGAGATTCTCGCCGTCTGCAGGCAGGCCGGCCTTCATCATATCGACCTCCATTGCCTGCCCGCGATTTGGCACGCCTATCCGCAGAAAATCGTTCCCGGATTGGAACAAGCCGTCGCGGAGGCCCGCGCAAGAGGTTTTGAGAAGATCTTTTTCGCCTATGCGGATTGCGGCACGGGCGGCGATATCGACAGGCTTTGCCAGCGCGAAAACATTGCCCGCATCGAAGGCCCCCACTGTTACTCGTTTTTCGCCGGAAACGAGGCGTTTGCGGCCAGGGCGGACGACGACCTGCTTTCCTTCTTCCTCACAGACTTTCTCGCGCGCCAATTCGAGGCTTTCGTCATCGAGCCGCTCGGCCTCGACAGGCATCCGCAGCTGAAGGAAATGTATTTCGGCAACTACCGCAAGCTCGTCTACCTCTCCCAAGAGGAGGACGAAACCCTGCAGGAAAAAGCAAGGGCGGCGGCCGATTACTTGGGTCTCCAATATGAATACCGCTACACCGGTTATGGCGACCTCACGCAGGCGTTACACCTAGCTTAATCGTTTCTTTCTGCTTGTCGGGAAAACTGCGCTCCACACATATCGGAGTTGCATATGCAGGAACAGAACCGTTCCCGAATCGTGGTGATGACCGCGGGGGGAACAAACCCGCAGGTGATGATCAACGCACTGGCCAGGCATTTTCCGGACCTGCATGTCGTTCAGGAAGAACCAGAATCCAAGAGCACGTTGCTGCGGCGCCGTGCCAAGCGGTTCGGCTGGTTCACCGCGCTTGGGCAGCTTGCGACCATGGTCGCATCACGACTCGGGAAGAGCGTTGCTGCCAAGCGCATGGAAGAGATCATCCGCGAGTACGGGCTTGCTGCCGAACCCAACCCAGCCATCCCGGTCACGCATGTGCCATCACTCAACGATCCGGTATGTCTCGCCACGGTGACAGCCTTGGAACCCGCGGCAGTCTTCACCATCTCCTGCCGTATCCTGTCGCCCGCGACGCTCGCCGCCGTCTCCTGCCCGGTCATCAACTTCCATGCCGGCATCAACCCCATGTATCGCGGCCAGATGGGCGGTTACTGGTCCCTGGTCGAGCGGGACGAGGGGAACTTTGGTGCGACGGTGCACCTCGTCGACAACGGGATCGATACCGGCGGCACGCTTTATGAAAAGCGCCTCAAACCGTCGCCGCGCGACAGCCTTGCGACATATCCGCTGCTGATGACGGCCGCCTGCGTCGACATCAGCGTACAAGCACTGGAGGACGTCATCACGGGAACGTTGAAGCCCCGTCAGCCTCAAGGCCCCTCCTTCTTGCGGTTCCCTCCACCGATCTGGACCTGGCTCTATCACGGCCTTACGAAGCGCATCTGGTAGCCGCGTCGCTTTTTGCTCTGTGCGACGTCGTGGCAAGCGCAGTCTTGGCCGGCGCACCCGTGCATGCTGCCCTCAACACGGAGGAATTCATGGCCGACCGCATCATCGTCTACTGGCGGGATATTCCGGCGCAGGTGATCGTCAAGAAGGGTAGGCAAACCGCCAAGCGGGAGCTGTCGCTGCGCTTTACCGAGGCGATCGACATGTGCGCCATGCGGACGGGCGCATCGGAGACGGATGACTACCTTGCCGAGTGGCGAAAGGCGGAGCCCTTTCCCGTATCGGACGATCTCGAAGCCGAAGCGGACAAGGCCGCCGCCGATCTGGAGGCCGCTTACGACAAGGACAGGCTTGTCACCCTGGTGAAGGCCGGCGGGCGCGAAGCGGCCTGACACTCAAGCACTGACATCAATCGGCGCCCAAGACCATGCGCCTGGAGGAACATATGACACGTACCATCGTCGCGTCCGCAACCCGGGAAATCGTGATCGGCTTCGACCAGCCCTTCTGCGTGATCGGCGAACGCATCAACCCGACCGGACGCAAGAAACTGGCGGCCGAGATGATCGAAGGCAACTTCGACACGGTCATCAAGGACGCATTGGAGCAAGTCGCAGCCGGCGCCACGATGCTCGACGTCAACGCCGGTGTGACGGCGGTCAACCCGAACGAGACCGAGCCGCCGCTTCTCGTCCGGACGATGGAGATCGTCCAGGGCCTGGTGGATGTCCCGCTTTCGATCGACAGTTCCGTAACCGCCGCGATCGAGGCGGCGCTGAAGGTGGCAAAGGGCCGTCCGCTCGTCAATTCAGTAACGGGCGAGGAGGAGAAGCTGGAGGCCATCCTGCCGCTCTGCAAGAAATACGACGTGCCGGTGGTGGCGATCTCAAACGACGAGACCGGCATCTCCATGGATCCGGATGTGCGCTTTGCCGTGGCCAAGAAGATCGTCGAACGCGCGGCGGACTACGGCATCAAGGCGCATGACATTGTTGTCGATCCGCTCGTGATGCCGATCGGAGCTTTGGGTTCGGCCGGATTGCAGGTTTTCGCGCTCCTCAGACGCCTGCGTGAGGAGCTGAAGGTCAATACGACCTGCGGGCTTTCCAACATCTCCTTCGGACTGCCGCACCGCCACGGCATCAATGCCGGTTTCATCCCTATGGTGATCGGCGCCGGCATGACCTCCGCCATCATGAACCCCTGCCGGCCGCAGGAAATGGAAGCCGTCCGCGCCGCCAACGTTTTGAACGGCACCGATCAGAACTGCGGCAACTGGATCATGACTTATCGAGACTACAAGCCAGCTGAGGCCGGAGCTGCCGCGACCGCTGCCCCGGCATCGGCGGCTGGGGGGCGTCGCGGCGGTCGCGCCGCCCGGGCTGGCGCCGCCGCCAGAATGGAGTAGAACGCGCCTTCAAACGCGCGAGCCTAAGAGAATGAACGATACCTCGAACCACCCCCTCGTCCTTTTCATGCCGTCCGGCAAACGCGGCCGTTTCCCGGTGGGGACGCCCGTGCTCGAGGCTGCGCGCCAGCTCGGCGTTTATGTGGAGAGCGTCTGCGGCGGGCGGGCGACATGCGGCCGCTGTCAGGTATCGGTGCAGGAAGGCCATTTCGCCAAACACGGCATCAGGTCCTCCGAGGACCACCTCTCGCCGATCGGGCCTAAGGAAGAGCGCTACGACCGCGTACGTAGCTTGCCGGAAGGACGCCGGCTTTCCTGCTCCGCCCAGATTCTGGGCGATCTCGTCATCGACGTGCCGCAGGATACGGTCATCAACGCGCAGGTGGTCCGCAAGGCCGCCGACGAGCGTGTGTTCGACCGCAATCCGGCAGTTCGCATGTGTTACGTCGAAGTCGAAGAGCCGGATATGGAAAAGCCGCTCGGCGATCTCGATCGGCTCAAGGCAGCACTCTCCGCCGAATGGCATGTCGACGATCTCGATGTCGATTTTCACCTGATTCCCCAAGTTCAAGCGATCCTGCGCAAGGGAGAGTGGAAGGCGACGGCCGCAATTCACAAGGACCGCGACGACGACCGTCCGCGCCTGATCGCCCTTTATCCCGGCCTGAAGAACGAAGCCTACGGCATCGCCTGCGACATAGGCTCGACGACCATCGCCATGCATCTTTCCTCGCTGCTGTCAGGACGGACGGTCGCTTCCGCCGGTACGTCCAATCCGCAGATCCGCTTCGGTGAGGATTTGATGAGCCGCGTCTCCTACATCATGATGAACCCCGACGGCCTGGACGCAATGACGGCTGCCGTGCGTGACGCGCTGAACGGGCTGATCGACAAGGTATGCGCAGATGGTGGCGTGTCGCGCGAGGATATTCTCGATTGCGTCTTCGTCGGCAACCCGATCATGCACCACCTTTTCCTCGGTATCGACCCCACCGAGCTCGGGGGGGCGCCTTTTGCACTTGCCGTCTCTGGCGCAGTTCAGGTGAAGGCGAGCGAGATCGGCTTGCCGATGAACAAGGGTACGCGGACCTACGTGCTGCCCTGCATCGCCGGCCATGTGGGTGCCGATGCCGCCGCTGCGACGCTATCGGAAGGTCCGCACCGGCAGAACGAAATGATGCTGATGGTCGATATCGGCACCAATGCCGAAATCGTGCTCGGCAATTCTTCCCGCGTTGTCGCCGCCTCCTCTCCCACCGGCCCCGCCTTCGAGGGCGCCGAGATTTCATCGGGCCAGCGTGCCGCGCCCGGAGCGATCGAGCGCGTCCGCATCAATCCCGTAACGCTGGAGCCGCGCTTCCGCGTGATCGGCGCCGAGCAATGGTCCGACGAGCCGGGTTTTGCCGAAGCGGTCGCAGCCACCGGCGTGACCGGCATCTGCGGTTCGGGCATTATTGAAGTGGTCGCGGAAATGTTTCTCTCCGGCATAATCTCCGAGGACGGCGTCGTGGACGGGTCATTGAGCTCGCGATCGTCGCGTATTCTGCAGAACAGGCGCACCTACTCCTATCTGCTGCACGAGGGGGAACCTCGGATCACCGTCACGCAGAACGATGTGCGCGCCATCCAGCTCGCCAAGGCGGCTCTTTATGCCGGCGTGAAGCTATTGATGGACAAGCAGGGCATTGCCCATGTCGACCGCATCGGCCTCGCAGGCGCCTTCGGCACGTTCATCGATCCCAAATATGCAATGGTGCTGGGCCTTATTCCGGATTGCGATCTGTCCAGGGTAAAAGCGGTCGGCAACGCAGCAGGCACAGGTGCCCGCATGTGCCTGTTGAACCGCAGTTATCGACGTGAGATTGAGGAAACCGTCAGGAAGATCGAAAAGATCGAGACGGCTCTGGAGACAAAGTTTCAGGACCACTTCGTCGCCGCCATGGCGCTGCCGAACAAAGTGGACGACTTCCCTCAGTTGAGCTCTGTCGTGACCCTGCCGGAGCGGAGGATGTCGGAAGCCGCCACGGGTGGTGATGGCGGCGGCCGCCGCAGACGGCGGCGGGATTAAAGACCAACCGGTGAGGCAATCGATCCGAGGATCGGTTGCCTGTCCAATGGAGAGCCGCCCGCCACGGGCAATTTCTACGCCGCGGCGGCGACCATCGCGCCAAACGCCTCGCGGATGCTCTCCGCGACGGCCTTGCCAGGGATCGACAATTGCGGCGCGGTAAGAAGCCGTATGTCGAAGCTGATCAGCTCCGGCAACCCCTCCTTGGGTCCGAGCACCTGCATGTCGTCCGTGACGTAGGACCGCGGGAAAGGTGCGACGGCAAGGTCGGAGAGCACCGCTGCCCGTTGCGCCATCGTGTGGGCGCTGGCATAGGCGATCCGGTAGCTTCGCTTATGTCTCTCAAGCTGTGTGATTGCATCCTGCCGCCACACGCAACCGTCCTCCCACACGGAGATGGGCAGCGGATCGCGCAGATAGGCCGTACCGCATTTTGCCCCCGCCCAGACGAGCTTTTCAGTATAGAGCACCTCACCGCCGGTCGGAAAAGGCCGTGTCGCGCAATTGATGAGCGCGAGATCAAGCCGCTGTTCGTCCATGCGTTTGCGAAGAAGAATACTCTGATCCACCGTGACGTCGACCATGATGCCCGGAAAGCTCTCGCCGAAATCCTTGAGCACCTTCGGCAGGAGCCTCTCGCCGACATCATCGGGAGCGCCGAGCCGTACAACCCCTGAAAGTTCGGGCATGACGAAGCGCGAAACCGCTTCATTGGAAAGCGCCAGCATGCGTCGTGCATAGGAAAGCAGCATTTCGCCGTGCTGGGTCAGCGTTACCGAACGCGCATCACGCAGGAAAAGCGTCGTCTTCAACTGCTCTTCCAGCTTCTTGATCTGCATGGAAACGGCGGATGGCGTTCGCAGCACTGCATCCGCGGCGGTCGAGAAATTGCCGGTCTCCGCGATCGCGACGAATGTACGCAAAACATCATTGTCGAGCACCGGGAGCGGCGGACGGAACGGGACGGTCATGAGATGCTCCATCAAAAAATCTGAACTTAAACACCATATCATTTCGTTTGATTGAATGTCAAACCCGGAGCATAGTCCACACCATCGGAAGCAAGCGTCAATTCCCAACAGAATTTCATGAGACGCATCACATGCATCCGATTGATTGATGGATCGGCGACGCTCATTATCCCAGTCAAGCACCGCCTGCAATGACCCAAGGAGAACTGCTATGACTATGATCACCTATCAGGAGAGCGACGGCTCCCGGTTTCGGCCGTCATCGTTCGTCTCGTTCGTCCGCCCTGCCCTGCGTCTCACCGTAAGACTTCGGGATGAGTGGCAGCGTCGCAAGACGGAGAAGATGCTGGAAGGCCTTCCCGCAGAAATCCGCAAAGACATCGGATGGCCGACGACCAATGCCGCACCGCGTAGATAACTCCCCGGACACATGGCCTGCATGTTAAAAGGATGCGGGCCATGTGATATCGTGTGTTCCGTGGATGCGAATTTTTAGATATGTCGAAAGCTGCGACACCCCGATGTCGCAAAAATTTTATTCCCTCGTCGTCAAAAGCCCTTCTCCCCTCCATTTTTCCATGCCAATGTCGCTTTTGAATTAGAGGCAGGCCGCGATGTACGGCCACGGCAAGGGGAATGATCGCATGGACATATCCAGCAAATACCCGGCGAAGAAGCGTTCCCTCGTCTTCTTTCTGGTGCCGAACTTCACCATGCTGCCTTTCGCGGCAGCAGTCGAGACCCTGAGAATCGCCAACCGGATGCTGGGTTATCCCGCCTACACCTGGCGTCTCTGTTCCGCCGACGGTGAAAAGGTGCAGTCCTCGAGCGGCATAGAACTCGAGGTCAACTCATCGCTTGCCGATGAGCGGCGCTACCTTTCCGGTGAAAACCGGCCGAACATGGTCATTGTCTGCTCCGGCGTCTATGTCGAAGAATTCCAGAACAAGTCCGTGAATGCCTGGCTGCGGGAGACTTACAATCGCGGCATTGCGGTCGGCAGCCTTTGCACCGGCGCCCATGTTCTTGCTCAGGCCGGACTGCTGAACGGCAAGCGCTGCGCCATCCACTGGGAAAACCTGCCCGGTTTTGCCGAAGCCTTTCCGCAGGCGGAGGTTTACGCCGACCTCTACGAAGTCGACTCCAACCTCTATACCTGCGCAGGCGGCACGGCGTCGCTGGACATGATGCTGAACCTGATCGGCCAGGATTTCGGCGAAAATCTCGTCAACCGGGTCTGCGAGCAGCAATTGACCGATCGGGTGCGCAATCCGCACGACCGTCAGCGCCTGCCATTGCGGGCCCGCCTGGGCGTCCAGAACGCCAAGGTGTTATCGATCATCGAACTGATGGAAAACAATCTCTCGGAACCACTGTCGCTCGTGGAAATCGCAGAGGACGCCGGATTGTCCCGACGGCAGATCGAACGGCTGTTCCGCCAGGAAATGGGCCGTTCTCCCGCACGCTACTATTTGGAAATCCGCCTCGACCGGGCCCGGCATCTGCTCGTTCAGTCATCGATGCCGGTCGTTGAGGTGGCCGTCGCCTGCGGCTTCGTTTCAGCGTCGCATTTCTCCAAATGCTACCGCGAGGTCTACAATCGCTCGCCGCAACAGGAACGGGCTGAGCGCAAGCTCAACATGAACACTTCCCGCACCGGCGTCGTGGTCTGAACCCGAAAAACGGATCAGCCCCGAATGGTGCTGCCTTTCATAACTACGCCGGGCCTCCTTTTGGGAGGCGCCGGCGCAGAAGCTGGCACATTGGCCGTCTTGGGGCTTCAGGCGACGCTTTTGACGGCCGCCGTCTCCTTCAGCTTTGCCTGCATCGAACGTATCTGAACCAGCGTGTCCAGGTTCTGGTTGACGCGGCAGTAGAACTCCTCGTCGATGAAGGGGCGCAGCATGAAATCATTGCCGCCTGCCTTCAAAAAGCGAGCGGACAACAGCCGGTTCGAGGAGGACGAGACCCCGATGATTCGCAACTCATGTGACCCGCGCACCGAACGTATCCGACGCGTCAGTTCGAAACCGTCGATATCAGGCATGTTGTAGTCCGTTACCAACAGACCGATGTCAGGGTTCTTCTTGAGAATTTCCAGTGCCTTGGCGCCGTTTTCTGCGAGGCTGACACGAAAATTGTAGCGCTTGAGGCGGCTGGAAAGCAACGCTCGCGCTGTGGGACTGTCATCGACGATCAGCACATGATGGCGGTGATTGGTGAGGAAGCGGCAGACCGATTCAGCCAGCATTTCCACGGCGAAGACATTGTCCTTGAGGATATAGTCGACGATGTCCTTGGACAGCAGCTTGTCCCTCGTGTCTTCATGGAATGTCCCGGTGAAGACGATCGTCGGGATCGAGAGGTCGATCAGATATTCCAGCGCCTCCCCGTTCTCCGCACCCGGCAGATTTATATTGGAGATCGCCAGCGTGACCGGCTCGCCGGATTGATCATAGGCAAGCTGCAATTCTTCGAAATTGCGGCAAATTTCGACCTCAATGCCAAACAGCTCCTTGAGCCGCGTGCCGATCATCGAAGTAAAGACATTGGAATCCTCCGCAACCAGGATGCGGGAATTTGCCAGTGACTGGCCGGAATACTGCATCCCGGAAATGCCGAGGAATGTCATAAAGCCCCTTATCAGTAAGTACTGTCCCCTCTTGGAACACTCTTACTGTCAACGGTTTGCAGAACCGTTAATCCCGGCAACCAGGACCGCTTCAAAATGGAACGGGCGACTTAAGAGCCGCCCGCCAACGTCAAGAAAGCTGTTTCAGCCCGTTGTTTCAGGCGCGGAGCGCTGCATTGTCCGCGTCGAACGGACTTTCCGGCACCACGCTCGCGTTATACAACGTGCCCAAGATCTTGATCTTGAGCTTGGTTCCGGTCTCGGCATAACCGGGTTTTACCATGGCAAGAGCCAGCGACTTGCCGATTCGCCAGCCATAGGCACCATTGGTGGCACGGCCGATCAGCTCGCCCGCCTCGTTGTAGATCGCCTCGGAACCGCGCGCATCCACATCGTTGGCGCCCTCCACTGCCAGGGTGCAGAAATTCCACTTGAGCCCCTTTTCCTTGTAGGAGAGCAGCCCTTCCTTGCCGAGGAACTCCTTGTCGGTCTTGATGAAGCGGTCGAGGCCGGATTCGTAGGCATTGTATTCGATCGACATTTCGCGCGGAATGAGCCGGTAGGACTTCTCGACCGACATGGCGAGCATGGCGCGAATGCCGAACGGCTTGATTCCGAACTCGGCGCCAGCCTCCATCAGCTTGTCGAAAATATAGTTCTGCATCTCGATAGGATGGTGCAATTCCCACCCGAGTTCGCCGACGAAGTTGACGCGCAGAGCGTGGGCGGAGGCGATGCCGATGGCGATCTCCTTGCCGGAAAGCCAAGGAAAATCCTTGTTCTCCAGGCTCGTCCTGGTGAGCTTCTTCAAGACAGAGCGGGATTTCGGACCGGCGAGTACCAGCACGCCGAGCTTCTGGGTAATCTGCTGCAGCCGGACGGAACCATCTGTTGGCGCAAGCTTACGTAAGTAGTCGTGGTCATGAGCCTCATAAGCGCCGGCGGAAACGAGATAGAAGCGGCCCGGCGCCCATTCGTAGACGGTGAACTCGGAACGAACCCCGCCACCCTTTGTCAACAGATGGCAAAGGGCGATCCGTCCCTGCTTCTTCGGTATTGCGTTGGCGAAAATCGATTCGAGCCATGCGCGTGCACCTGGGCCGGAAACCTCCATCTTCGCAAAGGCCGACATATCCAGTACGCCGACATTCTCGTGGACGTTCTTCACCTCGTTGCCGACATGCTCGAAATAGTTCGAACGGCGGAACGACCATTTTTCAACAATCCGGCCGTCTTCCAGGGCGGGCGCATGGTTGTGGCCGGTGATGACCTCGGCACCAACGCCAAGCTCATCCTTCGGCACTTCGTAGCCCTCAGGCGCAAACCAGTTGGCGCGTTCCCAGCCGTAGACGGAGCCGAAAACCGCACCGAGATTCTTCAGCCGGTCATAAACGGGCGTCGTCTTCAAAGGACGGGCGGCTGAGCGTTCCTCATCCGGATAATGCATCGTGAAAACATTGGCATAGGCCTCTTCGTTCTTCTCGATAAGATAGCCTTCCGTAGCGTAAGGTCCGAAGCGACGAGGATCGACGCCCATCATATCCACGGTCGGTTCACCGTCGACAATCCACTCTGCCAGCTGCCAGCCGGCACCGCCTGCCGCGGTGATGCCGAAGGAGTGCCCCTCATTGAGCCAGAAGTTTTTCAGCCCGGGAGCCGGTCCGACGATCGGGGAGCCGTCCGGGGTGTAGGCGATCGCGCCGTTATAGACTTTCTTGATACCGACGTCTCCGAAGGCGGGCACCCGCGTGATCGCCGTTTCGATATAGGGCATCAGCCGGTCGAGATCCTCCTGGAAGAGTTCGTATTCGCTCTCGTCCGACGGGCCGTCGACGTAACAGACGGGCGCGCCGACTTCGTAGGGGCCGAGCAGCAGGCCTCCATTCTCTTCCCGCATGTACCAGGAGGAGTCTGATTCGCGCAGGACCCCCATTTCAGGCAGGCCCTTCGCCTTGCGTTCCTGAATTGCCGGATGCGGCTCGGTGACGATATACTGGTGCTCGACCGGAATGACCGGAATGTTGATGCCGACCATCTCCCCGGTCTTGCGGGCAAAGTTGCCGGTGCATGAAATGAGATGCTCGGCGGTGATCTCGCCCTTGTCGGTCGTCACCTTCCACAAGCCGTCGGGTTGCTGCGAAATTGCAGTGACGGTGGTGTTCCGGTAGATGGTAGCCCCCCGATCTCGCGCGCCTTTGGCGAGCGCCTGGGTAAGATCGGCAGGCTGGATATAACCGTCGTCTGGATGCTGGATGGCTCCGAGAATTCCGTCGGTTTCGCAAAGCGGCCAGATTTCCTTCACCTGCTCCGGGGTCAGGATATTCACTTTGACCCCGATGGTTTCCGCGATGCCGGCATAATACATATACTCTTCCCAGCGGTCCTTGGTGCGGGCAAGGCGAATGTTGCTGACATTCGAAAAACCGACATTCATGCCGGTTTCGTTCTGAAGCTCCTGATAGAAGCGCACCGAATATTTATGGAGCTGGCCAACCGAATAGGACAGGTTGAAGAGCGGCAGAAGACCGGCAGCATGCCATGTCGACCCGGAGGTCAATTCCTTGCGCTCGATGAGGACGGAATCGCTCCAGCCCTTTTTGGCCAGATGGTAGAGCGTTGAAACGCCGACCACGCCGCCGCCGATCACCACCGCCCGTGCATGTGTCTTCATGGAATGAACCCCTCTTCGGCCTCGAGTGACCGTCTGTCAATCTGCTGGGACTATGCAATTCCGGCCGGTCGGCCAAACGCCTGATTACGACATGCCTGCATCCAGCTCGCGACCCGATACGACATTCCATCATCCGAAGACGGAAGGCGGTCAGGCGCCGCCCCGGCCATCGGCTTCGTCCGGCAGGATGGGCTTGCCGCGATGAAAGACGATCTCCTGCTGCGGGAATGGAATAGCGATCCCTTCGTCCCGGAACCGCTTCAGGATTGCGATCCTGAGATTGTTCCGAATGCGAAGTCCCTCGCCCATATCGGCGAGGTGGAAGCGCAGCTCGAAGTTCAGCGACGACGGGCCGAAGCTCAGGAATTCCACATGCGGTTCGGGATTGCGCAGAACCTCGGGAATCTGATCGACGAGCTCCAGCAGAATATCCATCACCTTCTGCGGTTCGGTGTCGTAGCTTACCGAGACCGGTACTTCCGAGCGGCCGATCTTGTTGCGGTGGGTCCAGTTGCCCACAGGCGAATTGATGAGATCGGAGTTCGGCACGATGATCGACTGCTTGCGGAAGGTCTCGATCTCGGTCGCGCGTACCGAGATGCGCTTGACGATCCCTTCCGTGGCGCCCGTTATCACGTGATCGCCAACCTTGAAGGGGCGTTCCACCAGCAGGATCAGGCCGGACACAAAGTTGGACACGATGTTCTGCAAACCGAAACCGATACCGACCGAGAGTGCGGAGGCGACCAGCGCAAAGCTCGACAGGTTGATGCCCGCTGCCGAAACGCCCACGATGACCGCAAGGCCGATGCCCAGATAACCGATGCCGGTCTTGACCGAATTGCGCACGCCGAGGTCGACTTGGCTTCGCGCCAACACATTCCCGTCTATCCACTTCTGCACCCAGCGGGTGACAACGTATCCAACGCCGAAGAGGAGGATGCCGCCCAGGATGCCGATGATCGAGATGGAAATATTGCCGATGCGGATCTCCGTAAAGAAGCCGTAGATCCAGGCTTCGATATCGGCGATCTGGAAACCCCAGGTGAGCAGGATCAGCGGTATGCCGAACAACAGCGCGAAAGCGTAAATGCCGAGACCCGCCACAAGCCCGGCCTGGTCGAGCGCCACCTCGTTGAAATTGAACCGATCCGCGAGCCTTCTGCCCGCGGCCGTATCGGTAAACGCGCCCTGCTTGGAAATTGCCTTGCCCGACAACAGACCGACGTAGATCAGCACGATCACCGCGCCGGTGAGGACGATCTGGGTCGAAGCGAAGCGGGCAAGCCCCACATAGCCCGTCAATACCGCGAGAATGAGCAGGCCACCCATCACTCTCAGCAGCAGTGGGAAAAAGCGCGGCCATGCGTGGCCATGTCCGTCTGGCTCCTCGCCTTCGACGAGCCGTGGCTTGATGAAGGAGATGGCAATCAAAATGAGGCCGATGATGAGGGAAGCCAGCAGGCTTTTTACGATTGTCAGGACAAGCGGCGAACTCAACGCCTCGCTGATCGCGCCGAGCAGATAATCCAGTCCGTTGACGACCGCCATTACAAGGATCGCCCATGTCAGAAGGCGCGCTCCCCGATTGGTAAGGCGCACCAGCCGCCATTCCGGTTCACCGGGAGCCATGACGCCGTAGGTAAGCTTCCATACGAAATAGACAAACCACACGAAGCCAAAGAAAGTCGCGACGATCGGCGAGATATCGGCCCTTAAAACATTGAACCCGTCGAGGAAAACAAAGGAAGCTGCGAGAAAGGCCGCAAGCGACATCGTCTGGATGACTGTCGACCAGAAGGCAACCGAAAGACGACGGATGTAGGATGGCGTCTCGTGGTTCTCTCGGCGGATGAACCGGCCGAAAAGCCTGTAGCCCCCGCGCAGAAACAGAAGGCCCGCGGCAAGCGACAAAGCCATTGCGCCGAGGAGCTGCAGCTTCTTGAACTTCCAGATAAAACCGATCCAGCTTCCGAAAGTGGAGCCGAAGTTGCGGACCTCCGCCACAAAGGCGTTCCCGGCATCGGCGAAAAGCTCTGCGGAGAGTTCCGTATGGCGAAACAGGGTCTGAGTGAAAAGCGTGCGGCGAAGATTGGTGATCGTATTGGCAAGCTGAGTAGCGCTGTTCGACAGGTTGCCGGCATCGTCAACGATGATGTTCAACTGCGAACGTTCGTTGAGAAGGCGACTGCGTTCTTCGGCGACCGCAGGCACCTCAGGCGGCTGCCCGCTGGCCGGCGGCTCCCCAAGGCTGGCAAGGCGCCCCTGGATCTGTTCCACGCGCGTTTTCATCGCGTCGGAGGCGGCGCGCATTTCCTTGACGATCTCCTCGGCTTGAAGCCTGAGCTCCGCCAAACGGGCATCGTCATGGGATTCATCCTGAATCCGTGTGCGGAAACCATTGAGCTGCTGACGAATGGCGTCCAGCTTGCTCTTCATGTCTTCGTTGATCGAATCGACCGTCACGTCGGTTTTGGCTGGCGGCTGCGATTGCTGCTGCGCCTGCGCCAACACATTTGCCGGCACACCGACAAGCGCGGCGCTCGTTGCGATCAGAAAAGCTGCGAAAAACACGCGGGCCACGCGCGAAGAAGTTGAACGGCCGGTCTTGAAGGGTCGTGCCAAGGGTCTGCTCTTTATCTCTCTCGATCGGATTCGCGGGCGAAAATAGAGGCACTTCAAGGCGAAGAAAAGGAAGCTTGCGCGGCTCTCTCAAGAATTGGAACAAACGCAGGGAACCCGGGAACATTTTTCGCGTTACCTTCCGCCACAACCAACAGGAGGGTAGGCTTATGGAAGGTGATGCAGGGATCGGCTGGATTGCGGCAATTATTATCGGCGGCATTGCCGGATGGCTCGCCGAGCAGTTCATGAAGAGCAATATGGGCGTCCTCATGAACATTCTTCTCGGCATTGTTGGCGCCATCATCGCCAACGCCATTCTCAGCGTCTTCGGCGTCGTGCTCGGCGGCTGGATCGGCTATCTCATCGCAGGCTTTATCGGGGCCTGCATCCTGATCGCTGTCGGTCGCATGATACGCCGCTAGCGCCTGATATCAGAAGCCGGCGCCGGGTTTCGACAGATATTCGAGCTCGGCGGCGGTGGATTCCCGCCCCAAAAACGCGTTTCGGTGCGGAAACCGTCCGAATTGCCTGATCACCGCCCGGTGACGTTCCGCGTAGTCGAGATATTCGGCATCTCCCAGCAGCGCAAAAAGCTCCACCGATCGATCCTGCTCGGCGAGATTTTCCGAATGTTCGAACGGCAGGTAGAAAAAGCCGCGCTGCTCCGGCGGTACAGCGAGATCGGCGCCAGCTTCAATTGCAAGCTTCGCTTCCCTCAGCGCTAGCCAATCGGTGGCGAATGCCAGCGGCGTGCCACGATAAAGATTGCGTGGGAACTGGTCGAGCACGATGACGGCTGCCAGACGATCTTGAGGAGAGCCACGCCAAACATCGAGCTCACCGCGGGCAAGCGACAGATGCGTCGGCGCAAAATGCCTCCGCATCGCCTCGTCCAACGCCTCGTTTTTCTCGAACCAGTCCTTGCGATTGAGCTCCTTGAACCAAAAGGAAAACACCTCGTCAGGGGTCTTGATATCGGTCTTGGCCATGGGCGTTCCTCAATCGAGCCGGCAAGTGGAGATATCTGTGCCGAGCAGGCGCGAGAGGGCCTCCACGACCAAATTGTGATCTTCCCGCTGCGGCAGACCCGACACCGTTACGGCGCCGATACAGCCGACGCCGGTGACCGCAATCGGAAAGCTGCCCCCATGAGCCGCGTAATCGGCGGACGACAGACCGAAACGGGATTCGAGCGTCGCATCCTGCTGCGCGAGTTTTCGACCGATCAGGTAGCTCGACTGAAAAAACCGCAGGACAATGTTGCGCTTGCGCCGCACCCAGCTTTCGTTGTCTGGCGACGAGCCGGTAAGAGCCGCGTAAAAGGCCGGCATGGAATGCAGCCGCACGTCGATCGCCACGCCAAGACTTCTTTCGGTTGCCATATGACGGAGCAAGGATCCCAGATCCCAGGCGGTACCGAGGTCGAACCGATCGAAGACGAGGGACCTCTCCTGCTCGGTGATCCTGGCGATATCCTCCTCGATGGCCATGCCTGTTCTCCCTATGCTCGTTTGGACCGCGCGGGCATAGATGACGACAAAGCGGACGAAAGTAAAGTTCAGCCGGTAGCGGCGAACTCTTGAGCCGGCAAGAAAGCGGCGAGCTCGTCGACGGCGAAACCAATTCTCTGGCGCAGCGGGTCCGAGACTATCCGATAGTCGGAAAAATCCTTGTCGGAAGCATAGACGGCTGTCGGCAAGGTATGGGCCATGAAGAAACCGAAGAGCGGCCGCAGCTGATGCTCGACCATTAACGCATGCCGGTCACCGCCGCCTGTCGCGGTAATCAGGACGGGCTTGGCCCGAAGCTGCTCTGGATCGATCAGGTCTATGAAGTGTTTGAAGAGACCCGAATAACTTCCTTTGTAGGTCGGCGAACCTATGATCAGCAGATCCGCTCCGACCACGTCGTCCAAGACAGCGGCGGCGGTCGCGTCGAGGTCGCGTTGGTGTTGCGCTTGGCCAAGGGACGGCCCGACATCTGCCATATCATAAATTAAAGGCTGGAAGCCGTATCGGTGAGCGGCGATCCTGGCGATATGCTCGACCAGCACGAAAGTCTTGGAGGGCCGGTTATAGCTACCGGCAAGACCGACAACCTTCAGAGCCATGGAAAATCCCTTCAAAATGATTTGCTACAGACTACCGCCATTTTTCGAAGGTGGAAGGAAAGGAAACGCCTCAGACGGGCCGTAAGAAGAAATTCATGCCATCAAAACCGGATCAGGCGATGCGAGCCGACGGCGGCGCGGTTTGTGCGATCTGGACGGCGATCGCCTCGGCAAGCAGGCTTGCCTGAACCCGAATATCCGGTACGGCCGTTATCTCCCAGAATTGGCCAGCCGTAAGCGCACCGGCGGCAAACAGACCGGGTTGGGCTTTGCCGTCGGCGTCCAGAACCCTGGAGCGGGGATCGACAGAAATACCCAGGCCGAGGTCGTCCATGACGAGAATTTTCCTTTCCCGCATTTCACGCAGCAATGGCGAGTGCCCGATGCCGGCCCGTTCCATGCCCGTGCAATTGACGATCCAGTCGGCGCGAATGGAGGCGAACCGCTGGGTGCCGCGCCGACGGTAACCAATGCTCGCGCCGGCGCTTTCATCCTCGATAGACCGAATGAAGCCGGCATGCACGATGACCGTCTCGTTCTTGATCAGCGCGTCGAAGCGGGCGAACACTTCCGGAGCAATTCGGTGACGGTGAATATTCCACCAGGTAAACGCATGACGGAGAAAACGCGATCGCTGCTCCCGGTTCAAAGACTGCCACAACGCTTGGGTCCGGGGCCTCAGCCCGTCGACAACCCCGCGCCAATCGGCGCCGCTCTTTATCTGCCGACGCAAGGCATGCAACAGCTGGCTGATCTCGCGGCTGTCCGGCAGCGCCGGAGTGACCGGCATGGCACGCCGCAGGGGATGCGGCTGCGGCACCAGCCCGCGGCGCGACAGCACATGAATCTTGCCGCGATGCCCGTGGGCCCGTAGTGACAGAACCTGATCGATCATCGTCAGCCCGGACCCGAGAATACAGATCTCGTCCGCTTTTCCCACACGCGAAAGCCAGCTGAGCCGCCACGGGTTTTCGATGATGCGAGGCCGGACGCTTTCTGCGATGCGATCTCTCGACACCGGCAGATCGGCATTGCCTACACCCAAGGCCAAGACGACGTTTCGGGCCGTCAATTCGCCCTCGTTGTCGAGGCAGAAGCCGAGATGGTCGCTCTCGCACCGTACGCAGGCAGTTGCCTTGGCCTTGACGAAGTCCACATGAGCCCGACCGTGCCGTGGCCGCAAGAGTGCCGCCAACGTATCCCGCAGATAGAGGCCGTAGTCGCCCCGTGTCGCGAAATCCTCAGCGAAAACTGCCCTACCCCTTCGCCGCAGCCACTCGACGAAATCGTCCGGCTTGTCCGGATACACGCTCATTCGTGCTGCAGGCACATTTAGTCGATGCAGATAGAACTCGGTGCGATAGGCGGTTCCGCGTCCGAATCCCGGATCGTCTCCTACGACGGCGATAGAGGCGGATGGCGGCAGAACCCGCAGCAGATTGATGGTGAGAGCGATTGCAGAGAAACCGGAACCGACGACGGCGACATCATAGGTCATCAGGCACACTCCTCGTCCGTTGCAAATTGGGCGAAAGGGCAGTCGCAAAGCCGCCGCCCCCAGTTACCCAGGCTACGGCAAACCTTTAATCTCTACCAACTTAATAGAGATTGACGAAGAGTAAAGAGTTTTCCCGTTTCCGTCAGCGGCACGACTGCTCGGGACGCGGAAGGGCCAGTGTGTCTGCACTCGGATTGGTATTGTCTGGCGTACCCGGTGGCTGGCAGTGATCTTCATGATCGACGGTGCCAGTCGTGCTATTGGTCGTCATGGAATCGGTGACGCCCGGCGGGGGCGTTACAGCCAAGGTTTCCATCTTGCCGGCCGGCGCCGCTGCCGTGCCTGGTTTCGTGGTGGTGTCGGTCGCCGGCGCCTGCGCAAATACAGGTTCCGCGAATGCAAGGGTTAACGCTATTAACGTTGCCAGCCTCGTCTGCATGTCGAGCTCTCCTCGGATAGACCAGCAACACAACCGCAAGCGGACCTTCTTGGTTCCGCCAAGCGCCCTGTTGGGCTTTAGCGCATCAGTTCATGGATCGAAGACAACAGCCGGTCGTGCTGGTAGGGCTTTGGCAGGAATACCGTGTTGGCAGGCAACAGCATTGGATCAAGATTGACGACGCCAGAGGTGATAATGATGCCCACATTGGGCCGAACGGCGCGGATACGCCGGGCAAGCTGCAACCCATCCATCGAGCCGGCCATGTTGACGTCGGTGAACACGATATCGATATCGGAGCGGTTGCGGAAAAGCACCATTGCCTCATCGGCATTCCCGGCCTCAAGGACCACATGGCCGACTTCTTCCAGTCTATCGAGCGTTGTGAATCGGATCAGCGGCTCATCATCGACGATCAGCACAACGGCTTTCTGCGCCATCAAAATCTCCTAAATTGCGCCCCATCAGGACCGCGGGATCAATATGCTCTGCAATTGTCGCGAAATCCGGGCCTATTTGCGTGACGCCATATAGGGGATGGGCGAGTCAGCGGCAAGCATCGGTCCTTTCGGCACCAAATTCCTGTCGGCGCCTGCCGCTGTTCGCGGGTTTTGATCCTTAAGAGCCGGTGCGCGCATTCGTCATCTCGACAGCCGGACTTTTGCGGAGGACTGGTGTCTGATGTTTTGGAGTGGGTAATTGCAGATGAATGATGTCCGGCGGGATACTATCGATGAGGAGCTGGTTCGCAACGTCGTCCACCTCTTCTACGGCAGGGTCAGGGCCGATCCGTTGCTTGGCCCGATCTTCGAAGGTCGGATAGGGCCTGACTGGGACGCTCACCTTCAACGTCTGACATTGTTCTGGTCCGCCCTCGCTTTCAAAAACGGTGCTTACTCCGGTAGCCCCCATGGAGCTCATCAAGGACTTGCCCTGACTGCTGAGCACTTCCAACGTTGGCTTCACCTCTTCGAGGAAACCCTGGAACAGACATGCCGCGGAGAAGCCATGGATTTTTTCCGCGACCGCGCGCACCGCATCGCCGACAGTCTTCAGATCGGCCTCGGCATCGGGCCTAAGGCGCTCCGCCTTCCCTGAAACGCAGTCGAAATCTGCACCGCTCGTCGGCTGCCGCTATCGAGGTGATTGCGTTGCATCAACGAAAGAGATGTTCATTCACCGCATGGTCCGTCGGCCATAGCCAAGGCTATCGACCGGGACAGGAGCCGAGCAATGCAGAAGAAGCCTCAGCGAGTGGTCGTCGGAATTTCCGGTGCCTCGGGCGCCCCGATCGCTGTTCGGATTGTCGAACGGTTGGCTGAGCTGCCGGAAATCGAAACCCACCTCGTGGTTTCGGATGCCGGAAGACGGACGCTGCAGCACGAGGTCGGCACGCAGGCGCTTGCCTATATCCGTTCGCTTGCTCACAGGATATATCCGGCCGGGGACATCGGAGCTGCGATAGCAAGCGGCTCCTTCCCTGTTCAGGGAATGATCGTGGCCCCTTGTTCCATGCGCACCCTCTCGGCCGTGGCGACCGGGCATGCCGATACCCTCATCATCAGGGCCGCCGACGTGCAGCTCAAGGAAAGGAGGCGGCTTGTACTGCTCGCCCGGGAAACGCCGTTGCATCTTGGCCACTTGCGCAATATGTGCACCGTCACCGAAATGGGAGCGATCGTCATGCCGCCGGTGCCTGCCTTCTATCACAAGCCGCAGACAATCGATGATATGGTCGATCAACTGGCTTGCCGGGCGATCGATCTGCTGGCTCTGGCCATCGGGCCTATCGCTCGCATGTGGGAAGGCCAAGTTGCGGCCGATCAATGCAGCAGCGCAGGTATCAGTTCGGGAACGGCGGCAATAGATCGGTGGCCGGCAGAGTAACCGGCCCCTTTCCTTTAGCTCCTTGCGGAGGACTCATCATGCACATCGAACGCGACGAAAATGGTGACTTTGTCCTTGAAACGCCTGAGCTCGCCCAGCGCTTCGGTCTGTCGAGCGAGGAGTTCCGAAAGAGCCTCAGGCAAGGACACATCACGAGCAGCGTCGAACGGGGAGAAGGAGAGGACGCGGGAACCCATAGGCTCAGCGTGCGGCTTGGAAACCGCAGATGGCGAGCCATCCTGAGCGCTCAAGGCCAAGTGGCGCAGGAAGAGATGACGTTCGTCAGGAATTCACCTAAACCACGTCATTCCTGATCCAGAACTTCCGGCTGCGCCAACGGCTTCCGCCTTATTTGCTTGCGCGCAAAGATAGGCCGGCCCTGTTTCGGCATTTTCCTTCCCTGCACCTGCTTGCGGAACGCCCTCGGGCAAAATGAGAAACCTCGTCCTGCCGCAGTTTTGAAGGGAAGGATTATGACAATCACGGCTAAGCTAAGCGCGCAGAACCTTGCCGCGTTGGAGCAAAATCACACAACGCTTCTCCGACTGTGCCTGACGCTTGAGGAGATTGCCGCCTCTTTGCCCGATGAAATCGACACCGCCACCTGCCTCGATACGTCGAAGAACATAGCGGAGCTGATAAAGGCGACGCATGCTCTGGAGGAAGAGGTGCTGTTTCCCGACTTCAGCAGCAACGCAGGATCCTATTTTGCGCCGCACATGATCGAACAATTGAAGGCGGAGCATCGATGCGATCTGCTCGCCGGTCAGGAAGTAGAAACTACCCTGAAAGAGCTTGCCGACAACAAGTGCGCGTCTGCCAGTTCCGCCCGCTATCTGCTCCTGGGTTTTCTGGAAGCCCTCAGGCGGCACGTGCATTCGGAAAAGCTGATCATCGAGGCGCTGCTGGTTGCCGAAGCTGAGGGTCGGGAGGTCTTGTGCTAGCGGGACTACAACCGTCTTCGCGTTAGCCAAACTTACTCCAGGAACGCAGCCCGGCCAGAGGCCGGACTGCCAACGCCCCGGGAACGGCTTCTACGTTCAGGCAGCCAAGTAATCTCGGAACGGTTCCTGATGCGCATCCCCTGTCTGAAATGTCCCAAGCTGCTCGCGCAGTTTTTCCGTTTCCCCTGCCAGCGACTGCGTCGCCGCATTGGTCTGTTCCACCATAGAGGCATTCTGTTGGGTGATCTGGTCGAGCTGGCCGACGGTCGAAGTGATTTCGGCCAGCGCGATCGATTGTTCCATGGAAGATTGCACGATCCCCAGAACCTGTTGATTGATGATCTGCACATGCCGCTCGATGCCGACGAGAGCCTCGCCGGTCCGCCCGACCAGAGCGACGCCGCCGGAAACGTCCTTCGACGCCAGCGCAACGAGATCCTTGATCTCTCGGGCAGCAGCAGCGGAACGCTGCGCCAGTTCGCGTACCTCCTGCGCGACGACTGCAAATCCCTTGCCTGCCTCTCCGGCTCTCGCCGCCTCGACTCCCGCATTGAGCGCCAAAAGATTGGTCTGGAATGCTATGTCGTCGATCACACCGATGATCTGTCCGATCTGGTTCGAGGATCTTGCGATGTCCTGCATGGCCGCCACGGTATCGGCGACGATTTTAGTTGCCTCCGATGTGTCGGCATTGGCGATTGCAACCGATCTCTTGGCTTCGTCGGCCCCGCTCGCAGACATCTTCACCGCGGTTGCTACCTCCTCCAGCGCAGCGGCAGCCTCTTCGAGCGCTGCCGCCTGGCCGGCGGTACGCCTTGAGAGATCGTCGGCTGCGCCACGCAACTCTCCGCATGCCACGTTGATGCTATGGGCATTCGCCCCGGCGAGCGAGACAAGGCTTTCGAGTGTCTCGACCGACAGATTGTAGCTCAGCCGCAGCGGATCGAGGCCCGATGCCAGTTCGTTGACGATGCGATGGCGAAGGTTGCCGCCTGCAAGCTCCCGCAGGCCCTGGTCAAGTTCGCTGAGCGCCATTTCCAGGGATCGAGAGCGAGCGGCGCGTTCTTGTTCAAGAGTGTCCGCCTCCGCCTGTCTTTGAGCCGCACGCTGCAAGTCTTCCTCACGTTCTTGCGCCGCACGCTGTTTGGCGGCTTCGACGGCATGCCGCACGGCGAGAGCCATCGCACCGACTTCGTCCTTCGAGTCCACGGAGACGGAGGTTTCGTCCGCTTCACCCCGGGCCAATTTCTCGACCACCTTTGTCAATTGCTGAAGCGGGCGAACCACGCCCAAACCGATCGAAATCGAAAGTGCGATGGCGGCGATCAGCGCAACGGCCAGCACCGTTCCCACCGTGACGAGCGCGCGCATCTCTTGCCCCGCAAGAGCGACCGCATCGTCGCGCAAAGAAGACAAGACCTTCTTCTCGACCTCGCGAAGACGGTTGATCCGTTCGCTTGCAGCACCGTACCAGTCGGACACCTTCCAGCCCGTGAAGTCGATATTTGCCCCTGCCCTGAATATCTCGCTTCGCATCGAAGCCAGTCTCGGTTGGGCATCCGGGCCTACAGCCTTCAGATCCGGCCCCAGGGAAGGATGGGCTTCCTCGAATTCTTGAAGGAGGGTCGCCTGGGCTCCGTAGAGACGCGAAAGCTTCAGTAGTTTTTCCGCATCGATTTTACCCGAAGAAATTGCGGCGTTGCCAATCGCCCGTTCCTGACCCGCAAGTTCCTTTGCCTGCGAGAACAGGTTGTACGCTGCCAATTCACCCGACAGGCTGCTGTTCTTCCCCTGTGCCACGAGATCACGCGGGATCTGAAGAAGTTGTGCGACGAGGCCGGAATAGAAAGTGGTACTTTCTTCAGGCGTGACTGCGGATTGGTCGATCCTCTGTCGGAACTGAGCCAGGGCCAAGAGCTTCTCACCGAAATCTGTAGCACGGCCGACCGATGCTTTTTCGCCCTTTGCGGCGACGGCGGAAGCGAGTTGGTCGAACTCCAGACGGATCGTGCTCAGATGCCCGCGGCTGTCTGCCGCGTTGCTGCCCAACAACGCAGCACTCTCTCCGCGCTCGACCTGCAGCTTGTGCACCGCTTCCCCGAGGGCCGAAACGTAGTCGGTCACGTCGACAAGTCGATCTGCAGCGCGATACGCTTCTGCACTCCTGCCTATCCTCTCGTAGGAAAGGCCCAGGACAAGTAGAACGGGAAGGCAAACGGCAATCAATATTCTCTTGGTAATTCCGACGTCTGACAAACGCATGACCGGTGGCTCCGAAGACCCGGCATCATGCCGATACGCCGTTATTCATTCTCGGCGACGCAACCGGTTATCAGCGGTCCGCATCGGCTTCTTTGCTAAACCGCAAACAGTTGACACCATTGCAGAATTTCTCCCTGCAATCGAAGCGCCATTTGCTCGTGAAAAACCGCTATTGTTTGCGCTGGGTCAAACATCGCCCTGAAGGCTGCCGCTAGCCTCCGGCCGATTCCAGCAGGACCCGCCAAGATGAGATTCCCCGCGACACTCGCCGCCCCCCTTAATGTCATTCCAATGGCGGCGATCGAGCGAACCACATCCATGCTGTTCCAGCGGGTGACGACGCAACATCCCCATCTGTTTGCCCGCCTCGGTGAGCATATCGAAAAGCGCTTCGCCTTCATGCCGACCGACATTCCGCTCGTCTTCGTTGTCTCACCGGCACAGCCATCCATCCACGTGGCGCGAAGGTTACCGGTGCCGCCAACCGCGGATGCCTCCGTCGAAGGCCCACTCTTCATGCTGCTCGCGCTGCTCGAAGGCCGTTGCGACGCGGACGCCCTTTTCTTCTCGCGCGATCTCACCGTCAGCGGAGACATGGAGGCGATGCTGGCGATGCGCAACGCCCTGGACGACTGCGATATCGATCTACCGCGTGACCTCTCCGCGCTGGCCGGCCCGCTTGCGCCGATCGTCGGGCGTGTTGCCGAAAGCATTCGACAGCGCGCGCTGACTGAGGAGGCTTCCCGATGGAACTGATTTGCCCCGCCGGCACACCCTCAGCATTTCGCGAAGCGGTCGACGCGGGAGCGGACGCCGTCTATTGCGGCTTCCGCGACGAGACGAATGCGCGCAACTTTCCGGGACTCAATTTCAGCCGGGACGAATTGCGCGAAGCGATCGCCTATGCCCGCAGCAAAGGTACCCAGACATTCGTCGCCCTCAACACGTTCATGCGCGCAGGCGATGAAGAGATCTGGTACCGAGCCGCCGCCGACGCGGTAGCGCTGGGCGCCGATGCGCTCATCCTTGCTGATTTCGGCCTGATGGCCCATGTCGCGGAGCACTATGCCGACCAGCGGCTGCATGTCTCCGTGCAGGCGTCCGCCTCCAACGTCGACGCGATCAACTTTCTGGTCGACGCCTTCAACGCCAAGCGCGTGGTGCTTCCGCGCACGCTCACCATCGCCGACATCGCTCGCATTGCGCCGAAGATCCGCTGCGAAATAGAGGTCTTCGTCTTCGGCGGCCTTTGCGTCATGGCAGAAGGGCGCTGCTCGCTGTCCTCCTATGCGACCGGGAAATCGCCGAACATGAATGGCGTCTGCTCGCCCGCCAGCCACGTCCGCTACCGCAAGGAAGCCGATGAACTCGTCTCCGAGCTTGGCGCCTACACTATAAACCGCTTTGCCACCGGAGAAGCTGCCGGCTATCCGACGCTCTGCAAGGGCCGCTTCGACATAGCAGACGAACGGGGCTACGCCTTTGAGGACCCGGTATCGCTCGATGTTATGGGCGAGATCGATGCGCTGACCGCCGCCGGCGTCAGCGCACTGAAAATCGAAGGCCGACAGCGCGGCAAAGCCTATGTGGCGGAGGTCGTTTCAACGCTGAAAAAGGCGTTGTCAGCCAAGGCGGACGATCGTCCGGCCTTGCTTGCCCATCTTCGCGGGCTGAGCGAGGGACAGAAGACGACGTCGGGTGCCTACGAGAAGCGTTGGAGATGAAGATGGAGACCGCCCGCCCCTCGCTGACCATGGGACCCGTCTACTATCTTTGGGACAGCGCCAAATGGCGCGATTTCCACTTCCGCATCGCCGATGAGGCTCCTTTCGAGCGGGTTGTGATCGGAGAGACGGTCTGTTCCAAACGCCAGCACTTTATCGAACCTCACATTGCCGAGGTTATCGAACGGCTGGAAAATGCCGGCAAGACAGTGCTCCTCTCGACGCTGGCTCTCGTGACGCTGGAGCGGGAAAGCAGGCTGATCCGGGAGCTTGCACGCGACAGCGAGTACATGGTCGAGGCGAACGACCTCTCGGCACTCGGTCTTTTGAACGGCAAGGCCCATAGCGTCGGGCCGTTGATCAATGTCTACAATTCAGCGACCGCCCGGCTGCTTGCCGGACGTGGTGCATGCCGCATCTGTCTACCGCCGGAACTCCCCTTTTCGTCGGTCAAGCGGGTCATTGCTGAAACTCCGGGAGTTGACTTCGAGGTTTTTGCATTCGGGCGCATGCCGCTTGCGATCTCCGCACGCTGCGCCCACGCGCGCTCGAAGGGAAAAATCAAGGACAATTGCCAGTTCGTTTGCGGCGATGACCCGGACGGCCTGCCGGTGAAAACGCTCGATCGCCAGTCTTTCCTGGCCTTGAACGGCGTACAGACGATTTCCCATACCTGCCAGGCACTTCTCGGCGAACTACCCGACCTTGCCGCCTGCGGCGTTTCGGCAATCCGGATTTCACCTCAAGACTGCGACATGGTGGCTGTCGCGTCCCTCTACAGCGCCGCGCTCGACGGCGCGATCGGCGCAGACGAGGCGGTCGACAAGCTCCGGATGCTCTATCCCGCCGCACCGCTATCAAATGGTTTTCATCATGCACGCGAGGGTGCCGCCTGGGTTGCGCGAGCCCGCGACACCGCCCAAGCGGGGTGACTTCGCGTAACGTCGATCAAGGCCGACCACGCTGATGTGCTGTTTTCGGACAGGAAGTCAGTGTTTCGTCACCACGCCTCAGACTTTTCGCCCAGGTCCCATTGCACATGGTCGGAAAGCAAAGGTAGGTGCGCTTTCAGCCGACATGATGCCGGTTAGGGGCTCGCGGACCCCGGCTCGCAAGAGTTGGAGAGCCCCGCTTCCATTCCACGAAAGTGATTTTGAGCCATAGTGGCAACGACGAGCAACACATGACCGCGGCCATGAACTGATGATCGCAACCCTCGCTGATCCTAGACAGCGCTCCGCATCCACGCGCAAAATGCTTTGACGCCGGTAATCACGCCGCAATCTCCGTCTACGCTCCCGACAGCGAGATTGACCACCTGAAGGCTCTCCTTTAGAAGGCTGCTTTCCGTTCCGAAGCAGGCACTTCGGGATTTTTGTAACGCTCCGGAGCTGAGACGGATGGCGCTTTTTCCGCAGCACAGGCGGATCAGAGGCGAACGCGACGAGCTTGGTCTGGTGTCGCGCTGGCCGGCGATTGCCGTGGCGCTGCTGATTGCAGCGCTTATCGGTCTGCTCTCGGGTGTCGTCAAGGACGTGCAGATCGCGCGTGGCATCCAGTCTGCCGGCAAAAGCACTGACGCGCCGCATCTTTCCAAGCGAGAGCCGTTAAGGGCGCTTGCCGCGACAGATCGCAAGGATGGGACTGCTTCTCATTCAGCCAATGCAGATGGCGCTCTCGCGCTCTACTCCACAGAAATCACCTTCCCACTTTATTCCTCGGCCCAGACGCCGAATGCCACCGCAAGAACCAGAGGCTTTCGGTTCTGGCATGGCTCGCTGCCGCGAGCTCCGCCGCTTGCCGTCTGAGGACGCGCCTTCGGCGTTTCGACAATATGAGCATTCTTGCCCTTCCGCTCAGGAAGCGACGGGCTTAGCAGGATTAGAAACATGAGAAATTCCCCGTGGCTGGTGGCGAGCTATGCTCTCATCATCATCATCGGCATTTTGGTGGCGCTGCCGAACGTCATCCCGCAGTCCACCCTCGACCGTCTTCCGTCATGGCTGCCGCACAACCGCGTCTCCCTCGGCCTCGATCTGCGCGGCGGCTCACACCTCGTGCTGGAAGTGGACCGCGCCGACTTGATCAACGAGCGCGTCCAGAGCCTTCTTCAGGATGCCCGCCGCGTTCTGCGCGACAAGAACATTAACACCTCGGCGATCCGTCGTTCGGGCGAAGCGATCACAGTCGCACTTCGTGACCCGACACAGCGAGACGCGGCCGTCACGGAACTGCAGACGCTCGCGAACCCTGTGGGCCTGGGAACAGCGGTCGGCGGCAGCGATCTTGCGATCACAACGCCATCCGACAACACGATCTCGATCGCCCAGACCGAAGCGGGGATCAACTCCCACATCACCGCGGCGGTTGATCAGAGCCTTGAAATCATCCGCCAGCGTGTGGACCAGGTGGGTGTTGCCGAACCGACCATCCAGCGTGTCGGCTCCGACCGGGTTCTCGTCCAGCTTCCGGGTGAACAGGATCCGTCGCGCCTGCGCCAGCTCCTCGGTTCAACCGCCAAGATGAGCTTCCACCTGCTTGGTCAGCAGGGAGAACCAGGCGTGACGATGCTGTCGGACGACGGCGGCAACCAATATCCGGTTCTCGATCGCGTCGAGCTTTCCGGCGATCGCCTGACGGACGCCCGCGCCGCCTTCGACCAGCAGACCAACGAACCGGTCGTCAATTTCCGGTTCGACTCGGCCGGCGCCAACCGCTTCGCCCAAATCACCCAACAGAATGTCGGCCGTCCCTTCGCGATCGTCCTCGACAACAAGGTGCTGAGCGCACCGGTCATCCGTACGCCGATCACCGGCGGCTCTGGCCAGATCTCGGGCGGCTTCTCGGTCGAGGAAGCCAATACGCTCTCGGCATTGCTGCGCGCCGGCGCCCTGCCCGCCAAGCTGACAGTCATCGAGGAGCGCACCGTGGGCGCCGACCTCGGGTCCGATGCCATCGAGATGGGCATCTTCACCGGCATCATCGGCTTCGGCCTCGTCGTCGGCTTCATGTTCTTCCTCTACGGAGCTTGGGGCATTCTCGCCAACGTTGCTCTCTTCATCAACGTCATCCTGACCTTTGCCGGCCTGACCCTGATCGGCTCCACCCTGACGCTGCCGGGTATTGCCGGTATCGTGCTCGGCATCGGTCTCGCGGTCGATGCGAACGTTCTCATCAACGAGCGCATCAAGGAAGAAACAAGAAAGGGACGCAGTGCCTTTGGGGCGATCGACGCAGGTTTCAAGCGCGCCTACTCGACCATCGTCGACAGTAACGTCACGGCCCTTATCGCTACAGTCCTGCTCTTCTGGTTCGGATCGGGTCCCGTCCGCGGCTTCGCCGTCACCATGGGTCTCGGCATCGCAATCTCCATGTTCACGGCAGTTTCCATCGTCCGCGTCGTGATGGTCTTCATTGCCAGCCGCCAGAAACTCAAGAAGATCGAGATCAAGCCGCTCCTGCCGATCAACTTGATCCCGGATGGAACGCATATCAATTTCATGAAAGGTCGTTTCGTCGGTATCGGCGTGTCGCTGATCTTGTCCGTGGCCTCGATCGTCCTTTTCGTCACACCCGGCCTTAACTACGGCGTCGACTTCCGCGGCGGCATTCAGCTCGAAGTGATCACCCAGAACGAGACCGATCTGGCAGCCTTCCGCTCAGGCCTCGATGAACTCGGCCTCGGCGAAGTCGCCCTGCAGGAGTTTGGCGCCAAGAACCGCGTTCTCGTCCGCGTCGAGCGCCAGCCGGGCGGCGAACAGGCGCAAACCGATGCGGTCGAAAAGCTCAAGGCCGAAGTGGTCAAGATCGATCCGACTTCAAAGGTCGAGCGTACCGAAGTCGTCGGCCCGAAGGTCAGCGGCGAACTCGCGACGGCAGGCATCCTGGCGGTCGTGCTCGCGTCGCTTGCGATGCTCGTTTATATCTGGGCGCGGTTCGAATGGCCCTTCGCGGTCGGCGCTATCGCAACCCTTGTGCTCGACGTCACGAAAACAATCGGCTTCTTTGCGTTGACCGGTCTCGACTTCAACCTGACGGCTATCGCGGCGCTGCTGACACTCGTCGGCTACTCGGTGAACGACAAGGTCGTCGTTTATGACCGGATGCGCGAAAACATGCGGCTTTATAAGAAGATGCCGCTGCGCGAACTGATCGACCTGTCAATCAACGAAACGCTGGCACGAAGCCTCTATACCTCCGTCACGGCCTTCCTCGCGATGCTGCCGATGGCGATCTGGGGTGGCAGCGCGGTGGAAAGCTTTGCCATCCCGATGGTGTTCGGTATCGTGATCGCGGCTTCCTCGTCGGTCTTCATCGCCGCGCCGATCCTGCTCTTCCTCGGGGACTGGCGCACCCGGCGCAAGGCCAACCAGGCCGAGGCCGCCGGCGAAACGGCGATCGAGGACGGCGATCGCGCAAAGCAGGCCTGAGCGTCACATTCAGCAATACCGAAGGGCGGGTGAGAATCCGCCCTTTTGGTTTTTCCCTCTAGAAGTCTCGGTCATGTTCGATTTTGCCGCCTATGCGGGTCTTTTCTCCGCAGCCTTCATCGCCGCCACCATTTTTCCGATGCAGTCGGAGGCGATCCTTGTAGGGCTGATCCTCAGCGACCGGTATTCACTCGCGGGACTGCTTCTCGTGGCGTCGGTCGGCAATACGCTGGGCGCTGCGGTCAACTGGTTCATCGGCCGCGGGGTTGAACAGTTTCGAGACAAGCGCTGGTTCCCCGTCACGCCGGAGAAACTCGAGCGGGCGCAAATCTGGTATCAGAAATACGGAAAATGGTCCCTTCTGCTGAGTTGGCTGCCGATTGGTGGCGACGCCGTCACTGTCGCTGCCGGGGTCATGAAGGAGCCGCTGCCGATCTTCCTGATCCTCGTCTTTATCGGCAAGGCCAGCCGCTACCTGGCGCTCGCAAGCGCGACGCTGAGCGTCATCTAAGCCAACCGCCCGCGTCAGTCGTCCGAGACCCACCTGGCGGGCAGCGCTTCGAACGATGCTTCATTCCCAGGGATTCGGACGCTGCGGACATTATCGAGCGGCTTCCGCCGGGAGATTTTATATACGGCCGCCGGAGGTAGATTGCGCATGGTCCCGCCGACATGGGCAGCCTTGAGGCCCAGGCGATCGAGGATCGGCCGGGGCACCGGGCACCGCGGGCCATAGGTAAATTGATAGAAGGCCGCGCCGGGACGGAGATAGGTAAAAGCACCCAAGAGAATAGCCGTCACCTTTCTAGGCGACATGGATAGGATCGGCAGGCCGCTTACCACTGCACCGACCGGTTGGCCCTCGAAGAGATGCCCATGGTGGAGCCTCCCCGCATCCATCTGAAGCACGCGCGCCTTCGGAAAGCGGCGCTTCAATCCCGGAATAAATTCCGTTCCACACTCGATCAAGGTCAGATCGGATTCGCTCACGCCTCGAGCCAGCAGGGCACGAGTGAAGACACCGGTACCTGGCCCCAGTTCAATGATCGGGCCCTCCATCGGTGCGATTTCCTGCGTCATCAGCTTGGCAAGAGAATCTCCCGATGGCGCAATCGCTGCCACACGTAGCGGATTGCTGATCCAGGAGCGTAGGAAATAGAGAAAATCCGAAACGGCCGCATCCGGGGGCGGCAGTAAGGCTTCATCGGCGGAAAGCTGCCCCGCACCCCTCGCCCGGCACTTGCCGTCGCCATTGCAATTCCAAACCATGGAACTCTCCTGATCACCCTGATGCCGTTGCGACGCAATCCGCAGTGGACTGCACATATCAGATCCGCACGTGGCATTTTCAAGGAAATCCCGGACGCCACATCGCATTGGTGGAACAACGAGACTTTACCCGCATTAAGCGAGACGGACGATAGTTGCTGAGGGAGGGCGAAATGGATCAGCCGGTTACCGAGCCGCACGAGGAAGACACGGAACTGAAACGTGTCATCGGCCCTGGACTTCTCCTGTTGTTCATCGTCGGCGACATCCTGGGGACCGGTATTTATGCCCTTACGGGGCAAGTGGCAGCCAGGGTGGGTGGTGTCGTCTGGCTGCCCTTCCTGGTGGCTTTCGTCGTGGCGCTGTTGACGGCCTGCAGCTACCTGGAACTGGTCACCAAATATCCTCGCGCCGCAGGCGCGGCGCTTTATGCCAACAGGGCCTTCGGCATTCATTTCGTTACATTCCTGGTCGCCTTCGCCGTCATCTCGTCAGGCATCACGTCCGCGGCGACCGCCTCGCGCGCCTTTGCCTCCAATTTTTCCACCTCTCTCGGCCTCGATCTCGGAGCCTGGGGCGTTCCGCTGATTGCCGTCGGCTTCATCGTCCTGGTCAGTCTGATCAATTTCCGGGGTGTCGGCGAAAGCCTAAAGATGAACGTGTTGCTGACGGTCGTTGAGCTGACCGGCCTCCTGATCATCATTGCCATCGGCTTCTGGGCGATTGCCGGCGGCCAGGGCGATGTCTCCCGCGCCTGGACATTTGCGACCCCCGAGGGCAGCGGCATCTTCTGGCCGGTGATTGCGGCAACCACGCTCGCCTTCTTCGCCATGGTGGGCTTCGAGGACTCGGTCAACATGGCGGAGGAGTGCAAGGACCCCAGCCGCATGTTTCCGAAGGTGCTCCTGAGCGGTCTCGTTATTACTGGCCTCATCTACATTCTCGTCGCCATCTCGGCGATTACGCTCGTGCCGGCCGCCGAACTCGGCGAAGGGGAAACCCCGCTCCTCAAGGTCGTTCAGGCGGGCGCCCCCGGTTTTCCGATCAGCATCTTCGCCGTCATCACGATGTTCGCGGTCGCAAACTCCGCCCTGATCAACATGATGATGGCGAGCCGGTTGATCTACGGCATGAGCCGCGAAGGCGTATTGCCGGCCTCGCTGGGCAGGGTACACACAGTTCGTCGGACCCCGCATGCCGCGATCCTCTTTACGTCGCTGCTCGCGATTGCTCTCATATTGTTTGCGGGAGGTGTTCCGGCTCTGGGCGGTACAACAGCGCTGCTGCTGCTTTGCGTCTTCGCAGTAGTCAATGTATCGGTGCTGGTGCTGCGCAAGGACAAAGTCGGGCACAAGCATTTCCGCACGCCGACCTTGCTTCCGGTGCTGGGCGCAATCTCCTGCACCTTCCTCGCCGGTCCCTGGACCGGGCGCGATACGATCCAGTACGTGATCGCCGCCTTCCTGTTGGGCCTCGGCATCATCCTATGGTTTGCCACAGTGCAGATCATGCGCACCAGCCGGCAACCAGCATGACTAGGGTCTCGCCACGATTGAAAGCCGCCCGTCGTCGCCGACATGCGGTGTGACATCCAGATAGCTGGGCAGCCGCGGGTGGCTCGTATCCATCGGGTGGCTATGGGTGGCCGTAATGACCAGGACATCGGCGCCGGCCGCCTCCCCCGCCTGGACACCCGCGAGCACGTCTTCGAATACTAGAACATCCGAGGGTCTGACGCCGAGCCGTTCGGATCCGAGGATATAGCCCTGCGGGTTCGGTTTGCCGACCGTCACGTCTTCGGCGGTCACCATGTAGCGTGGTTGGGCAATTCCGGCAGCTTCGAGCCTGCGCTTGGCAAGCTCGATCGGAGAAGACGTCACGATTGCCCATCGTTCCGGAGGTATGGCGGACAGGAATTCGACCGCACCAGGTATCGGCACGACCCCCTCCACATCCTCGATCTCCCCTTGAAGGATCACATTCGCTTCGTACCTCGGATCGACGCCGGGAAGACTAAGTGCCGTGATGGTGTCGATGCCGCGCTTGCCGTGCATGGTGGGCAGGAATTTTTCCACATCAAGTCCCATAGCAGCCGCCCACCGTCCCCAGACGCGTTCGGCAGCAGCAATCGAGTTCAGGATCGTGCCGTCCATGTCGAATAGGAAAGCAGCATATCGTTTTTCCGGGAGAATGATTTTTGCTTCAGGCAAGGAGGACAAGGAAATTTCCTTTGCGCGGACAGGATAAGGAATCGAGCGACACTCGTCTCCCCTTTCGACTAGCCTGTGCTCGCGAGGGAGGCAAATGACGGATAGACTGATCTGCGCAGACAGTCAGTGCAAATGCGGTAAATTCTCCGTATCGCCAGGAACAACGTCCATTCCCCGGAGTTACCGCCTCGTGGTCGCGCCTCTTGCTTCCGCAAGCGATGCGGCGCGCCTTTCTCCAAGGAGGGATGAAGATGGACGACAAGACCAATCCGCGCGCTCCGGGCGGCATGCCCCAGGGCTCCGATGATCGCACTTTGACGAACCGCCAGGGCCACCCGATCACGAACAACCAGTCGCAGCGCACCGTCGGCAGCCGCGGTCCCGCGACGCTTGAGAACTACCAGTTCCTTGAAAAAATCACACATTTCGATCGGGAGCGTATTCCAGAGCGTGTGGTGCATGCCCGCGGCTTCGTCTGTTATGGCGGATTCGAGGCGACCGGAAAAATCGGCGAGGAGCCTGCCTCGAAATACACTCGCGCAAAACTCTTTCAGACGGCGGGGAAGAAAACGCCGCTTGCAATACGCTTCTCCACAGTGATCGGCGGCCGCGACTCCTCCGAAGTCGCGCGTGACCCGCGCGGCTTTGCGGTGAAGTTCTACACCGAAGACGGCAACTGGGATCTCGTCGGCAACAATCTCGCGGTCTTCTTCATCCGCGACGCCATCAAGTTTCCGGATGTGATCCATTCGCTGAAGCCAGACCCCATCACCTTCCGGCAGGAGCCGAACCGCATCTTCGATTTCATGAGCCAGACACCGGAATCGATGCACATGCTGACGCATCTCTTCAGCCCGCGCGGCATCCCCGCGAGTTATCGGCACATGGAAGGATTTGGGGTCAACACCTACAAGATGGTCAATGCACAGGGCGACACGATGCTCGTGAAATACCACTTCCATCCGCGCTGTGGCCTCGCCAGCTTGACGGCGGCCGAGGCGGCAAAGGTACAAGGACAGGATCTCGGTTCCGCCTCCAAGGACCTCTATGAATCCATCGAGAGGGGCGACTATCCGCAATGGGATATGTACGTCCAGATCATGGAGGATCACGATCATCCCGAACTCGACTGGGATCCGCTGGACGACACCAAGATCTGGCCGGAGAAGGATTTCCCGCTTCGGCACATCGGTGTCATGACGCTGAATCGCAACGTCGAAGACCACTTTAACGAAAACGAACAGATCGCTATGGGCACAGGCGTGCTGGTCGACGGCCTCGATTTCTCCGACGACAAGATGCTGGTCGGCAGGACTTTTTCCTACTCCGACACGCAGCGCTACCGCGTCGGTACAAACTATCTGCAACTGCCAGTCAATCAGCCGAAGAATTCAAAGGTCTCCACCAATCTCAACGGCGGACAAATGTCCTATCGTCGCGACCTTGCCCCGGGACAGAATCCGCATATCAACTTCGAACCGTCGATCCATAACGGGCTGCACGAGGCTACGCAGGAAGCGCCCAACAATCCGCCGGAGATCCATGGCCGCCTGACGCGCAGCGTCATCGAACGCCGCAACGACTATATCCACGCCCGCGGCCGCTATTGCACGATGATGGATTGGGAGCGCGACGATCTCGTCTTCAATATGTGCGACCTGCTTGGCCAGTGCGAACGCGACGTGCAGGAACGGATGGTCTGGCATTTCTTCATGGTTCATGACGATTATGGCAAGCGCGTTGGCGAAAAGCTCGGCATCTCCGCCAATGATGTCAAACATCTCGGCCCGCTGCCGAAGCAGGTTTTGACCGAAGCCGAAAACAAGCGCCTGCAGAACCTCGGTAACAACGGCGACAAGATCGATCCCACAGTCTGGGGCCAGTGGACCAGTTCCGTCAAGAACCACCGCGCTTCCGCGGAGGAAGTGCTGACAGGAAAGCTGCCGGCCCAAGGCATGACGCAAAGTCAGGCTGCGGAATAACGGTCCTTTCTCCGGCCTTCCAGGAGGGCCGTCATTACAAACGCATAGGGACGCGCTTGGCTGCATGCGACGCCCGGCGCTATTCCCATGGCGATACTCATGCCGCCTGGAATCGCGCCAGCCGTTGGCGACGCTTTGGCGACCGTCTTGCCGCTTTCGGCCGATCTGCGATAAAGCTCGCGAAAAAGCGAAGCGGAGGAGCACGTGACTGCAGTTTCTATCCGGCATGCGGATCTCGCCGATCGCGGCGTACTGATTACCGGCGGCGGATCAGGCATTGGGGCCGCTCTCGTCAAGGGTTTTGCGGCCCAGGGCAGCAAAATCGCTTTCCTTGACATCGCCGAGCAAGAGAGTCGAAGATTGGCCGACCGCGTGTCGGAAAAGTCCGCCCACCCGGTTATTTATCTAAAAGCCGACCTGCGTAACGTCGCCGAGACTCGCGCCGCCGTGGACGAAGCCGCCGCTAGGCTGGGTTCGCTGTCCGTACTCGTCAACAATGCCGGTTGGGACGACCGGCATGACTTCGATGCGGTAACGGAAGAATACTGGGACCATAGCCAGGATATCAATCTGAAGCAGATGTTCTTCGTCTCGCAGGCGGCTGTGCCCCATATGCGAAAGACCGACGGCGGCGCGATCGTCAATTTCTCCTCGATTGCCTATCTGCTCAATATGGGAGAGCTGCCGGCCTACACGACCGCCAAGGCCGGCATCATCGGGCTGACGAAGAGCCTGGCCGGAAGACTTGGGCCGGAGAACATCCGCGTGAACGCCATTCTGCCGGGCATGATCGTCACAGAACGGCAGAAAAAACTTTGGCTGACAGAGGAAGGCATCGGCGCGATGATCGAACGCCAGTGCCTGAAGCGGGTGCTGGTGGCCGAAGACCTCGTCGGCCCATGCCTGTTCCTTGCTTCCAACGCCTCCGCCGCCATGACGGCTCAGACGATCGTCATCGACGGAGGCGCTTTGTAGAGCGATTCCAGCAGAACTATCCGATGAATTGCCGCGCGGGCTCCCGGTGGAAGAGCCCGCGCGGCCTGGAGGTCAGCTTACTCCGCTGGAGAGAGAGCGGGCGCCGCCTCCGTGCCGTGCTGCCGCAGAGGGCGGCTGCCGGTAAGCAAACGTGCCAGCATGTAGAAGACCGGCGTCATGAAGATGCCGAAGAAGGTCACGCCGATCATGCCGGAGAAGACCGCGATACCCATGGCGGCGCGCATTTCCGAACCCGCCCCCGTCGAGACGACCAGCGGCACGACGCCCATGATAAAGGCCATGGATGTCATCAGGATTGGCCGCAGGCGCAGCCGGCTCGCCTCCACCGCCGCCTGGAATGGCGTCCGACCCTGGAACTCCAACTCCCGGGCGAACTCCACGATCAGGATCGCGTTCTTCGCCGAAAGCCCCACCAGCACCACCAGCCCGATCTGGGTGAAGATGTTGTTGTCTCCACCGGTGAACCAGACGCCCGTCAATGCGGCGAGCACACCCATGGGCACGATCATGATGATCGCAAGCGGCAAGGTCAGGCTCTCATACTGCGCGGCGAGCACGAGATAGACGAGCAGCAGTGCCAGCGGGAAAACGACGACGCTCGAATTGCCTGCCAGGATCTGCTGATAGGTGAGATCGGTCCATTCGAAATCGATCCCCGAAGGCAGCGTCTCGTCGAGGATCTTTTCGATCGCCGCCTGCGCCTGCCCCGAGGAAAAGCCCGGTGCCGGACCGCCGT
Organism: Neorhizobium sp. S3-V5DH; assembly: GCF_004343065.1. Taxonomy (NCBI): domain Bacteria; kingdom Pseudomonadati; phylum Pseudomonadota; class Alphaproteobacteria; order Hyphomicrobiales; family Rhizobiaceae; genus Neorhizobium; species Neorhizobium sp. S3-V5DH. The sequence continues at coordinate 23,215 of NZ_SMCL01000015.1, read as the reverse complement.
TGATGTCGGCGGAAAGGAAGCCGTTGTAGCGCGTGGCGCGTTCCGGCCCCGTCTGCGCATCCACCTTCAGCAGTGCCGAGAGGGGGATCATCTGGCCCGACTGCGAACGGACCTTCAACTGGCCGATGTCCTCAGGCTTGGCGCGGAATTGCGCATCCGCCTGAACCCGGACGCTGTAGGTACGGCCAAAGGCGTTGAAGTCGTTGACATAGAGCGAACCGAGATAGATCTGCAGCGTTTCGAAGACATCGGTCACCGAGACGCCGAGCTGCTCGGCCTTGGCCCGGTCCAGATCCGCGTAGAGCTGCGGCACGTTGATCTGGAAGCTCGAGAAGATGCCGGCCAGTTCCGGCGTCTGGTAGGCCTTTGCAAGCACTGCCTTCGCCGCTTCGTCGAGCGCCTGATTGCCGAGGCCGGCTCGATCCTCGATCTGCAGCTTGAACCCACCCGTCTGGCCGAGACCGTTGACCGGCGGCGGCGGGAACATGGCGATGAACGCATCCTGGATACCGGCATATTTCTGGTTCAACGCCATGGCGATGGCGCCGCCCGAAAGCTCAGGCGACTTGCGCTTTTCGAAGTCGTCGAGGATCGCAAAGACGATGCCCGCATTTGAGCCGATCGTGAAGCCGTTGATCGACAGCCCCGGGAAGGCGATAGCGTGTTCGACGCCCGGCTGCTCCATGGCGATGTCGCTCATTCGCTTGATGACGTCTTCCGTACGGTCGAGCGTCGCCCCGTCCGGAAGCTGGGCAAAGCCGATCAGATATTGCTTGTCCTGAGCCGGCACGAACCCGCCAGGGACGGCATTGAACATGCTGTAAGTCAGGGCGACCAGAGCGAGATAGATGACCATCACGAGGCTCTTGCGCGAAAGCAGCCCGCCGACAGTGCGCCCGTAGCCGTTCGAGGCGGCTCCGAAGGCACGGTTGAAGCCACGGAAGAACCAGCCGAAGATGGCATCCATGAACCGCGTCAACCAGTCCTTCTTGGCGTGGTGGTCCTTGAGCAGTAGGGCTGCCAGCGCCGGCGACAGAGTGAGCGAGTTGATCGCCGAGATGACGGTCGAGATTGCGATCGTCAGCGCGAACTGCCGGTAGAACTGGCCGGACAGGCCCGAGATGAAGGCGAGCGGTACGAAAACGGCGACCAGAACCAGCGCGATCGCAATAATCGGGCCGGATACTTCCTTCATGGCGCGATAAGTCGCGTCCCGCGGACTGAGCCCGCTCTCGATATTGCGCTCGACGTTTTCCACGACGACGATCGCATCGTCGACCACGATGCCGATCGCGAGCACCAGCCCGAACAACGTCAGCGCGTTGATCGAGAAGCCGAAGGCATACATCACCGCGAACGTGCCGATGATCGAGACGGGAACGGCAATCAATGGGATGATGGACGCCCTCCAGGTCTGAAGGAAGAGGATGACCACGAGAACGACAAGCGCGATTGCTTCGAGCAGCGTTTCGATGACCTTCTCGATCGACGCACGCACGAACTTGGTCGTGTCATAGACGATTTCATATTTGACGCCGGAGGGCATAGCCAGCTGGAGTTCGTCCATCGTCGCCCGCACATTGTCGGCGATCTGGATTGCGTTCGAACCGGGCGCCTGCAGGACAGCAACGGCTACGGCGGGCTGTCCATCAAGCAGAGAGCGCAATGTGTAGTCAGCAGCCCCGAGCTCGATACGCGCAACGTCGCGAAGCCGCGTGATCTGGCCTCTCTCGCCGCTCTTGACGATGATGTTGCCGAATTCCTCCGGCGTCTGGAGACGGCCCTGGGCGTTGACGTTGAGCTGCAAATTGACGCCTTGCGGGCTCGGTGACGCACCGATAATGCCTGCTGCGGCCTGGACGTTCTGCGAACGGATCGCATTGCTGATGTCGCTTGCGGCGAGCGAATGTTCAGCCGCCTTCTGCGGATCGATCCAGACGCGCATGGAATAGTCGCCCGCCCCGAAGACCTGCACCTGCCCGACCCCCTCGATCCGTGCGAGCCGGTCCTTGATGTTCAGCGTCGCATAGTTGCGGAGATAGGTGATGTCGTAGTTGCCCCCGGTGGAGACCAGGTTTACGACCATGATGAAGTCGGGTGAGCTCTTTACCGTGGTTATGCCGAGCGCGCGGACTTCGGCAGGCAGGCGAGGTTCGGCTTGCGAAACCCGGTTCTGTACGAGCTGCTGCGCCTTGTCCGGGTCCGTGCCGAGCTTGAAGGTGACGGTAACATTGAGAACGCCGTCGGAGGTCGCCTGGCTCGACATGTAGAGCATGTCTTCGACGCCGTTGATCGACTCTTCAAGAGGCGTGGCAACCGTCTCGGCGATAACCGTCGGGTTCGCGCCGGGATAGGTGGCGCGCACGACCACTGACGGCGGTACCACCTCGGGATATTCTGAAATCGGAAGAGCGCGCATGCCGATAAGGCCGGCGACCACGATAAGGATCGACAGGACGGCTGCGAAAACCGGTCTATCGATAAAAAACCGGGAAATATTCATGTCAAAGCCCTCTCTCCGGGGATGAACAAGAAACGGAAAGCGCCCGTCCCGCAGCCGGAGGGCTGCAGGCGACAAAGGCGTCGGTGATATTTTGAGGCCGACCGGCCGTTGCCGGTCGGCAGATTACTTCGTGGCGACCTTCGCCTCGTCCTTCGGCTCTACGACGGCACCCGGACGGATCCGCTGAAGGCCGTTGACGACGATCCGATCGCCGGGATTGAGGCCCTTTTCGACGATCCGCATTCCTTCAACCGTTGAACCCAGCTCCACCTGCCGGTATCCGACGGTATTGTTTGCATCCACCACAAAGACGAACTTCTTGTCCTGGTCGGTGCCGACTGCCTTTTCGGTGACCAGGAGATGATCTTCCGCTTTCGGCTGCCCCATGCGAACCCGCACGAACTGGCCGGGAAGCAGACGACCGCCCGGATTATCGAAGACGGCGCGCACGCCGATCGTCCCGCTCGAGGCATTCACCTCGTTGTCGATAAGCTGCAGCTTGCCGCGGATAGTTACGTCATCGTCTGCAAGCGTGCTTACTTCGACCGGCACCTGCTCGATAGCGGGAGTGCCATTCGCGGAGGGGAGCTGCGACAGTACTCGCCCCACCAGTTCCTCGCTGGCGTCGAAGCTCGCATAGATCGGGTCGCTGGACACCAAGGTCGTCAGCGGTGCAGCCTCAGAACCTGCCGCCACGAGATTTCCAATGGTAATTTCCAGCTTGCCAACCCGGCCAGCGATCGGCGCACGGATCTCGGTATAGTCGAGATTGAGCTGCGCCACCCTCAGAGCCGCCTTGGCGGACTGCAGATTGGCCAACGCCTCGCTCTGTGCGCTCTGCCGCTGGGCAAGATCACTCTGGGAGATGGTGTTCTTGGCCGCGAGGTTTTTGCCGCGTTCCAGTTCTGTGGCGGCAAGCTGGACCTTCGCTTCGGCTGAAGCAACCTGTCCTTCGGCTTGAGCGACAGACGCCCTGTAGGGCTCCGGATCGATCGTCACCAGAAGGTCTCCCGCCTTGACCAATCCGCCTTCGCGGAAATGGACCGACTGGATAATGCCGCCGACGCGCGGACGGATCTGCACCCGGTCGACAGCTTCCAGCCGGCCGGAAAATTCCTGCCACGTCGTAACACTACGTGGTTCGACCGTGGCGACGGTGACCGGAACAGCGGGCGCCTGCGCGGATGCCGACGCAGGCGCTGCATTCGCACCCTGCGGCAGGTCGAGATAGACCGAAGCTCCTGCGATCAAGGCGGCAGTGCCCAGTCCGGTGCCCCACAGGGCCCAGTTCTTGATCTTCGATGTCATTATACTCTCCTTGCGGCCCAGTAATACGGCCGCCATTGCCTTCAAATATTACAACTTACGCACTTAATTCTCGGACGAATTCCGCAAACTCGGAGCACAAGGGCTCCATCCATTTGCCGTCGCCGTCCCTGTAAATGCCCGTCCAGCCATAGCCGGCCGGGAAAATCTTGCGTCGCACCTGAACTCCGGAAGCAGCAAGCCGATCGGCATAGCCGATTGCCTCATCCCGCAATGGATCATCATCCGATGTCACGATCAGAGCCGGAGCGACATCCAAAAGGCGCGAACAGAGGCAGGGTACCGCATAGGGGTGCTGGAACCCGCATGCCGAGCGGAGATAATGACTCCAGCCGGCCGCCCAACGCTCCCCCATGCCGATTTCATCCGCCTTGCGGAAGGACTTCGTCGCCATCATAGGATCGATCATCGGCGAAAGAAGAACCTGACCGTTTAGCTGACCCGGCATCTGGTCGCGGGCCTTCAGAGCCACACCTGCGGCGACATTGCCCCCCGCTTCATCACCGGCAACCAACAGCAGCGATTTTGCGCCGCCGAACTGCTTGCGGCGGCTGCTCAGGCAATCAAGCGCCCTGAAGGCATATTCCATCGCCTGAGGAAAAACGTTGTGCGAGACGCTGCTGTAGTCAGCCTCCAGCACCACCGCACCTGTTTCCGCCAGAGCCTTTCCGATCGGATGCTCAGGCTCGGCGCGCCTCTCATCCAGAAAGGCTCCTCCGCGAAGATAAAGCACCAGCGGCGGCGTCTTGCCCTTTGCCGTGCCTTCATACAGACGCATGGGCACAGGCGGCTTTGCCGACCTGTCGAACGCTATGTTTTCCCATTGCACCGTCATTGAAAAATCTCGCTCGGCACCCTTAGTGACAGGGGTGCTTGTCGCCAATCTCAAAGCTGATATTATTATTCGACCAAAATCATACTAGATCACGACATTCGACAACACTGTTCCAAATTTCAGGACAATGCTGCGACGCAGCGGAGACAGATCACATGGACCAGCTTTCAGCAATGCGCGTCTTCGTGCGCGTGGTGGAAACGGGCAACTTCACGCGCGCTGCCGCGACCCTCAACATGCCCAAGACCACGGTCACCAATCTCGTTCAGAGCCTTGAGGGGCATCTTCGCACGATGCTACTCAACCGAACGACCCGCAGGGTGATGGTGACCACCGATGGCGCACTCTATTACGAACGGGCAGTGCAAATCCTGTCCGAGCTGGACGAACTCGATGGTAGCATGTCCAATTCCCAGACGCAGCCCTCTGGCCGTGTGCGAGTGGAAATGGCTGGCGCCTTTGCAGACCTGCTCGTTATCCCGTCGCTCTGCGACTTCTATCAGCGATATCCGCAGATCAAGTTGGATATTGGCGTGGGCGATCGGCTTGTAGACTACATTGCAGAAAACGTCGACTGCGCGCTGCGTGCCGGTACGCCGACCGACCAGTCGTTGATCGCCCGTAAAGTCGGGGAGATCAGCATGCAGGCCTATGCAGCGCCTCTTTACATCCGCAATAGAGGGGAGCCTCAACATCCCAGGGATCTTGGAGCCGATCATTTTTCGGTGGGTTATCTGAACGCCAACGCGGGCCGCGTGATGACGCTGGAGTTTACGCGAGGCGAAGAGATCGCTGAAATCACCCCCAACTACATTGTGTCCGTCAACGACGCCCGTTCCTACGTGAACGCCGCGATCTCCGGCATGGGCATCGTTCAGGCGCCGCGCTTCATGGTCCGTGAGGCCGTGGAGAAAGGCGATCTGGTCCAGGTGCTCCCGGACTGGAATTGCGAACCCCTGCCCCTCTACATCGTCTATCCACAGACCCGCCACCTCAGCAACAAGGTACGGGTCGTCGTCGACTGGCTCGCAAAACTCGTGCAAAACCTGAAGGTCGAGGAAAATCGCGAGCAGATCCGCAAGGCCAGCTAAAGATATCGTCGCGAGGGCCGAGAAACCGTACCTTCGGAATTTTGGTGCCTCGACTCATCCGAGAATGATAAGCGCTGCCAGAAGGGTCTTTGTTGGCGATCGGAATACACAGATCATGACACGCTGGGGACATGTCGCAATCGCCGTTATGGGTGGCATCGCAGCCGCCCTTCACGTCGGCAAAGTCCCGCCCGCGATTCCCATGCTCCGCGCAGAACTCGGCATCGATCTCGTCGCCGCAGGCTGGCTTATGGGCTTGGTGAGCGTGCTCGGGGCAGCTTGCGGTATATTCATTGGCCGCTTTACGGACTACCTCACCCACCGCCGGGCTATGGCCCTCGGTCTCGGCCTGCTCATTGCGGGAAGTCTTATGGGAGCCGGCTCGAATTCCGAAATGCTGCTCCTTGCGAGCCGTACCATCGAGAGTGTGGGCCTGATTATGGCCTCGGTCGCGGCACCCGGCCTGATCGCTGCTTCCATCGATGCCCGCGATACCGGTCTTGCATTTGCTCTTTGGGGTATCTGGATTCCGGCAGGCGTGTCGGCAATGATGATGATCTCGCCGTTCCTCCTGTCGGGTTTCGGCTGGCGTGGGTCATGGATCTTTGCCGCCGCCGTCAGCCTGATCCCGATGGTCGCGCTGATGCTTATAAAAGTCCCGAAGCCTGCTCATGCCGATCGATCCTTTACATCGCTTGCGACGGCGGTGCGCCTGACCGCCATACAGCCGATGTCATGGGTCATTGCCGGAATCTTCCTTGCCTACAGCTCCAGCTTTATGGCGGTCTTCGGGTTCCTGCCGACACTGCTCATCGAAGAAATGGGGATCAGCCTTACCGCCGCCTCGATCATGACCGCGCTTGCTGTGTTGGCAAATGCCGTGGGAAATGTATTGGGCGGCCTCCTTGCCCGTTGGGGCGCACCCCGCTGGACGCTCATTGCCGGCCCCTGCATAATGCTGACGCTCACCGCCTTTGTCGTCTTCGGCTACGGCTTTCCACTCTGGCTTCGGTATGGAGCCTCCGTCGCCTACGCGGTCTCCGGTGGCCTCTTGCCCGCAACGATCATGGGTTCCTTGCCTGTCTATGCGCCTCGCCGGGATCTGGTCGGGACGTTCAGCGGCTTCGTGATGCAAGGCTCCAATATCGGCCAGTGCTTCGGTCCGATGCTGCTGGCATCGATCGTCGCGGCCTCCGGCTGGTCCGGGGCGCCCTACTATATCCTTGGCACGACTTCGCTGGGTTTCGTCCTCGCCCTTTGTCTCCGGCAGATGGAACAACGAATCGCTGCGCAGGCGGCTTAGCCGTATGGCGACTGACAGGGGCGGCGTGGACCTCCGTCGAATGGCTGGTAACTGTTATCGTCCGGGCGATAAGAGCGGTAGCGGCCGAAGCACCATTCCTCGTGAATCCCTACCGGAGCAGCATTATCTGCCGCCTCAGGCTCCGCATAATCGGCCCGCATGCCGTAAGCCGGCTGATCATCATAGGGAATTTCCTCTGGCCGAGGAGGCCTCCCATCATCGTAGGACTGATTAGCGGACCTGGCCGCGGCATCCTCCGCGATGGGCGCGGCAGCCTGCGCCGGTGCAGCGCCTGGCGCCCGGCACTGACGCCGCGAACTTCCCCCATAGGGTTGATAACTGTTGTCCTCGACGCGGTAAGAGCGATAGCGGGCATAACACCACTGAGCGTGAGCGGCGTTGATCGATGGGGACGAAGGGGTTGCTCCCCCCACCTCCCGGGCCGCGGGCATTGTCTTGCTCATCTCATCAGACGGTTTTGGGCCGATCGAGGCAGTGAAGGTATTGTCGACCTCATTGCTTGCGCCGCCAACTCCGGAAGCCGGTGCAGCCGTCGGTGTTACAGGCGTAGGCGCCGCGGCAACCGGCGGCAATCGCTCTAAATTCTGCCCGGACGTGTCCACCGGCTTTGGCCTCGTGGTCCAGAGGTCAGGTGTGTTTATGTGAGCGAATTTATGCGGCTCTGGTTCGGCGATTACGTTGGCCGTAATGATCACTCCGCTCAAGAAGACCAGCACGAGCAGCACAAGGCTCGCCAAAAAGAGAAGGATGGGCTTCATGACCGCGCTCCCATAAAAGGTTTACGCTCCAAATGCCGGCCCAGGCCTCTCGGTTCCGCTTAAAAAAGCGAAATGGACCAAGGTCTGATTCACGGATGATTACACCGCGAAATCGTGCTCTACCCTCAAACCGTTGTCAGAAAGAATGGTGGGTGATGTAGGGCTCGAACCTACGACCCGCTGATTAAGAGTCAGCTGCTCTACCAACTGAGCTAATCACCCAAGAACCGACTGTTGCGAGGCGTCCTCGCCAGCGGTGTGAGGGCGTATAAAGGGGAACTTCCGGCTTGTCCAGCGCTCCTGCGAAAATTATTTGCCCGAGCAGCCAAAAAATCATTGCAGGTGAAACCTGCAGGCGTCCGAGTTAGGCCCAATTCCTTCTCAACAGACAAATGGAAACCCTTTCAACGGGTTAGTATCGGATGCGTCACCGTCGATAGATCAACCATATCAGATATCCAGATCACCTTCCGCAATCCTTACAGCCTGCCCGCCGATGCGGCCCCTTGCGATATCGCCGTCTTTCACATCGATATGCAGATGAAGGTAGGACGGCCTGCCCATCTCGATCCCCTGCTCCACCAAGATCGGATGGTGCCCGTCGGGAAGGGAATCGAAGTGGCGGATCGCACCCGACAGCGCCGCGACCGCCGCGCCCGTCGCCGGATCTTCCGAAATCCCCATATCCGGAGAAAACATGCGCGCGTGAAATTTCGCCTGGTGGTTTACGCCGCCGCGGCAATAGACATAGGCGGAAGCAAGTCCACCCTCGACAAACGGGGCAGCTTTCTCCCAAAGGGCCGGATCGAACTCGAGGTTGCGAACGACTCCGATATTGTGCAGTGGAATCATCACGAACGGAACGCCCGCGCTCCAGATCGAGGCGACGTGGTTCTCAAAGCCGATATCGCTCTGCTTGACGCTCAGCGCATCAGCCAGACCCTGCCGATCAAGCGGAAGATTGATCCGCTGTGATTTCCTGGGCAGGTCGAATTCTGCAAATCCAACCTCGCCCGCGCGCAGACGCACCGCGCAACGCACCGGCCCGACATTCTCCTCCAGCACGCAGACGAGATCCAAATCAACCTCGCCTGCGCGGTAGTCGCGCTCGGCAAGCGCGACCGCCGTGCCGACCGTCGGATGCCCGGCGAAAGGCAGCTCTCTGCCCGGCGTAAAGATGCGTAGCCGGGCGGCGTAGGCGGGATTTTCGGAAGGCTGCACAAAAACGGTTTCGGAAAGATTTATTTCCTTGGCTATGGCCTGCATGGTTTCATCTGCCAGACCGTCTGCGTCGAAAATTACTGCCAGCGGATTGCCGGAAAGCTTCTTATCGGTAAAGACGTCATAGATGCTGTAGCGACGCGCCAACGGAAACTCCCTCCATGATTCCGATCGCGTCAAACTGCCCGACCGGTTGGTCTCGCGCAACCCTATTCGGCAAGCGTTTGCCTCTCTCGGAAATACCAGTCGAGAACCGGCAGCATGCCGACGTTGTAGGGATGGGCGGCGTGATCTCCCGACCGGATCGCCACTGGTCCGGCAATTTCCTTGTCTTCGGCAACCTGCATATGCCGCTCGATCCGGGCGATCATCTCATCCGCCGTCAGTGCAAAACGGAAAAGGCGAAACAACGTCACCGCCCGATGAAAATGAGCCACATAATATCCGTGGCTTACCTTTGCGTCCTGCAGATCTATCCCCGTCTCTTCCAGCACTTCGCGCCGCATGTTGCGCTCCGGATCGCAGAAACCGTCCACGACGTCCTCCGGTTCGAAGGAGCCGCAGGCAAAATAGACCATGCCCGCATTGGCGGTATGCTCACCCATCCGAATGGCAACCAAGGCACCATCGGACGATTCCAGAACCGGATAGGCATAGATGTGAAGGCCACCGTGCCGTTCCGGCTGCTTTCGCCACCAGAGGAAAGTGGAGAAAGGAACGATGTGCCCTTCGCTGAAAAGACCATCCCACTCCAGACCTATACGCCGCTGCAGAATCATCCGGCCATCGAAGAGCGCCGGTTTGGCCGCGACCTCCCGCACCCAGTTTTCGGCAGCAGCCTCGCGTTCGGCAATATGGAAAGGATGATTGCCTGTGAGGACGCGCATCTGGACACTTTTCACGTGAAAGACGGTCCTCTCCCGCGGCCAGCCGCAAAAATCTTCGGAAAGGCCGGCGGTCATGCGATCTCCAGCGTCATCACGAGGGGACAATGGTCGGAAGCCTTCGGCCGATCCCAGCCGATCCGCGGGAAGCGCTGCACCTCCTGGCCAGGAGGAAAAACCGTGCGATAGGGTTGCCCACCTCTGACAATCTCCGGAATTACGTCCTGGTTGCGCTCCGCAAGCGCCGGCGATAGCCAGATATAATCCAGCTGGCAAAGATGCTGCTCTTCCGGACCACGGGCATGATAGAGGGTCCAGCGATCCATCACATCCCGCCGCTGCACGGGATTGATGGCAAAACCGTCGTCGGTGAAGACGTCGAGGGCGCTGACCACCTCCTGCCGCGGCTCGAACCGGTAACCCTCGCGCCGGGTGCCGATCACCTGCACTTTTTCCTGGTAGTCGTTCATATCGCCGCAGATTGCGAAATTCTTGTCCGCTGTCCGTCCCGTGCCGAAGCGACGTTCAACGATATGGCGAACCGCTTTTGCCTCTGCGACGCGGATTGCCATGGTGCCGGTACGTCCGTCGCCGTTGTCGCGGGCGCTGCTCATGGATTTGAAGTGGACGACGTAAAGCGAAAAAGGCCTGCCGCCGATCTTCAGATCGAGTTCCAGGCAATCCCGCTTGAAGATCTTGTCGTGCGGCTGGTTGGTCAGCGCCAGGTCGCCATTGAACAGGTCGAGATCCTGATAAGTCAACATCGCGTGGCTGCGCACATCGACAACCTCGATCTTCTCTCCATCGCGCGTCTCCTCGCGCATCAGTACCGCCACATCGATTCCGCGGGAATCGTTCCCCTCGACAAGGTACTTCTGGCGGTAGCCGTTACCGACCATGCGGTAGAGGTAGCCGTATTCGAATGCCTGCAGCGCCGGCATATTGTCGACCTCCTGCAAGCAGAGGATGTCGGCATCGGCTTCCGCAATGGCAAGGGCCGAAAGCTGGCGCGTGTCATCCGTCTCTGCGATCTGGCGGGCCTGTTCGAGCTGATTATAAATCGCCTTGTCCTGCACCTCGTAGAGCCTGAGCACGCGATCCTGGCGAAGCTGATTGCGCCAACCTGAGAAATCGAATCTGGTCATCAGGTTTTCGATGTTGAACGTGCCGAGACGCAGCGCCATCCGGAGGTTTCCCTATTCCTGTCAGCACCATAACGAGACGTTTGCCGAATGGCTACAGCCGCCAGGCCGAATGGATCGCAACCTCAAGCACGTCCCCCGCCTTCGCCGGCTGGCGGCTGAAGGCGCGCAAAGTCTGGCCGTCCGGCAGGGCAAGGCGCAACGCGTACCGTTCACCCTCGAACAAGACGGAAAGCACGGTAGCCGGAATACCGTTCGGCACGACTTCGACATCCTGCGGACGCACGAGCACATCGGCGGCCGGTCCGCTGCGGGACTTCGCCAGCATCGCCTGCATCGCAGGCCAGTCCAGAAGGCGCTTGTCATCATGCGGTGATGCAAGCGACAGGACCGCCCCTTGTCCGACCAAGCCACCGACGAGCCGGCCTTCCGGCCGTGCATAGATCTCTTCCGGCGTTGCCACCTGCAGCAGCCGTCCTTCCGACATGACAGCCACATCCGTGGCCAGCGCCATGGCTTCCGCCTGGTCGTGAGTGACATAGATCATCGTTGCACCCGAGCGGGCATGGAACTCGCGAAAGGTCTCCTCCATCTCCTGGCGCAGATGCCGGTCGAGATTAGCGAGCGGTTCATCGAGCAGAACCACGTCAGGTTCCGTAACCAGGCAACGGGCCAGCGCGACGCGCTGCCGCTGTCCGCCGGAAAGATCGGCGGGGCGGCGATCGGCGTAGCTTTCCAGCCGGACGGCTGCAAGCGCCTCCGCGACCTTGCGCTGTCGCTTCTCCCTGGAGACGCCGCGCACCTTGAGCGGAAAGCCGACATTTTCGGTGACGCTCATATGCGGCCAGAGCGCGTAGGACTGGAAGACCATCGCCATGTTGCGGTGCTCAGGTGGCACCATCTCGCCAGCGTCCGCCAGCACGCGTTCGCCAAGCAGGATGGAACCGTCAGTCGGCTGTTCGAAACCCGCAATCATCCGCAGAACCGTCGTCTTGCCGCAACCGGATGGCCCGAGCAGCGCCAGGAAGCCGCCTTCCCTTACGGTCAGCGACACGTCGTTGACCGCAGGTCTGCCGCCCATTTCGAATGACTTCGAGAGGCGGTTCAGGATCAGCTTCGCCACGGCACCACACCTTTCGGCAATCGTTTCGCCATCAGTTCCAACACGATCATCATCGCCACCACCATGACCACCACGAGCACGGAAAGCGCCGACGCGAGATTAAAACTTCCGCTGTCATCGAGATTGTAGATCGCCACGCCGAGCGTCTGCGTGCCCGCCGACCAGAGAAGCGCAGAGATCGTCAACTCGTTGCAGGCGATCAGAAAAACGAGGATCACCGAGGCACCAGCTGCTGGAGCCACGAGCGGCACGAGGATGTCTCTGAGCCGGCGGCCGAAGCCGGCGCCGGCAAGCCTTGCCGCCTCCTCGAGCGACGGATCGACCTGGCGGAATGCGCTGACAACCGGTTTCAAGCTTACAGCGAAGAAGCTTGAGAAATAGGCGATCAGGATGATCCAGATTGTTCCGTAAATGGAGACGCCAATGATCGGGATAGGCGCGGCAAAGAGCAGGATGAAGGCAACCGCTAGCACGATGCCCGGCAGTGCATAGGGAATTTCGGCCAGTGCCGATATGACACGGGTAAAGCGGCTTTTTCCTCGCACGAGGAAATAGCCGGTGAGCACTGTCACCACAAGGAGACCGAAGGCCGTGCCAAGCGAGAGACCGATCGAATTGGTGAAGGCGGTGCGCGTCACCGCCTGCCGGAAGAGAATTTCCCGATAAGCGTGAAGCGTAGCGGTCGAGGTGCTCAACGGCACTCCATAGGCAGGCGCCAGGGAGCTGGCGACGAGAGCCGTCAAAGGCATGAAAAGGATCACGAAGATCGTCAGCCAGAGTCCCAGTTCCGCCGTCCGGCGCCAACTCCCCAACCGGAAGACCGCGACTTGGCCCGAAAGGCCGATGACGCGATAGTCGCGTCCACGCAGCACCCTTTCCTCAACGGCAAGACCAGCGATCGACAGGATGGCGATAAGCGCGGATAGAAGAGAAACGTCTCCAAACGTGCCGGGACCGAAGCTTGCGAATTTCGAGTAGATGAGCGTCGGCAGCGTATAGATCGAGGCCGGGATGCCGAGGATCGCCGGGATGCCGAAATTGCCGACGCAGGACACGAAGGCAATCGCTGCTCCGGCCGTGAAGCCTGGTAGCGACAGCGGCAGGATGACATCTCTCAGCACCTGCCAGGACGATGCTCCGGCAAGCCTTGCAGCCTCCACCCCATCACGCGGCAAGGCTAGCAAGCCTGCTCTGAGCGAGAGATAGACGAGCGGTGCGTTCTGCACACCGTAGAGAAGCGCGATCCCCCCGATCGAATAGAGCGGCTGCGGCGAGCCGAGCGGCGGAGCGAGACCGATCGCCTTGAGGAGGGTGCTGGAAGGACCTGTCATGCCGATCCATGAGAGCGCCGTCACCTGCGGCGGGATCATCGTCGGCAGCATGAAAAGGAAGCCCAGCGCGGTCCTGCCGCGGATATCGAACAGCGTCAGCAACAACGCGAAGCCGCCACCGAGAAGCACAGCCGCGAGCATCCCGAAGAACGAGGTGAAGAGCGTATTATAGGCCGCCTGCCAGACCCCCGGATCGCCGAGCATCTGACGAGCGCCACCCTGCATGGCGGAAGCGATGCCGGTCACGGCCAGCCGCCCGAGCGGCAGCGCGCTGAGAAAGAAGATCACAGTTATGACAAAAGGAAACAGCCAGCGTGGCTGGCTGTTTCCCCGATGTGAGGCTCGCGTCATAAGGCGCTTATATCAGCCTTTGATGCCAAAGATATCCGAGAAGGTTTTGACGTCCTTCTCAGAGTTTTTCAGAGCTTCCGACGCCTTAATCGGCAGCACCTTGATCTGGTCGCGCGGCGGGTAGCCGGCCGGCAGATCGACACCCTTGCGAGCCGGAATGTAGCCGAGCTTTGCCGCGACCTTTTGACCGTTTTCGGACAGAAGATAGTCGATGAATTTCTTGGCAGCGTCCGCATGTTTGGTGGAAGCAAGGATTGCAGCCGGTTCGGTGACGGCGGAAACACCTTCCTTGGGGAAGACGAACTCGACCGGCGCGCCCTTGGCCTTTTCACGGATCGGCAGATAATCCACGACCACACCGTAGGCCTTCTCGCCGGAGGCGACGGACTTCAGGACCGCACCATTGCCGCCGGCAGCGATCGCGCCATTCGTCTTGAGCTGCGTGTAATAATTCCAGCCAAGATCCTGAACGCCTGCGAGCGTCTGGGCGTGAATCAACGCGGCACCGGATGCAAGCGGGCTTGGCATGGCGATCAGGCCCTTGGCTTCGGGCTTTGCGAGATCCGCCCAGCTCGTCGGCTTCATCGCGGCCTGGGTGTTGTACATAATGCCGGTGGTGATCAGCTTGGTGGAGTGGTAATAGCCATCGGCATCGTAGAGGCTCGGATCAAAATTGGCGGCTTCCGGCGACTTGTAGGCCAACAGCTGGCCAGCCTGCTTCATCCGCTCGAGAGTAACGGTATCGGCGATCAGAAGAACATCGGCGGCCGGGTTGCCGGCCTGGATCTCAGCATTCAGCTTGGCCATTATCTGCGGTGTCCCGTCGCGCACCCACTGCACGTCGAGCCCCGGATTGGCAGCCTTGAAACCATCAATGGTCGCCTGGGCGTCCTCGTTCGGCTGGCTTGTATAAACCACGAGATCGGCGGCCTCGGCAGCACCGGCAAGCATGCCGAAAGCCACGAGGGCCGTGAAAGCGGAGAGAAGGTTTTTCATCGGGGCGTCCCTGTTCGAAGATAAGCGGCGGACGATAAGCATTCCAGATTGACAGCCATGTGACAGCTTTGGAGAAACTTCAAGCTTTCACCGCACCAACCTCCAATTCCGCCGCAACCGCGGAAATTTACTTTATCAATACTTTTCCTGTGGCGAGGCTTCATACCGAGGTCACTCGCAATTGTATTCATTCACAAATCCTGCCATGCCCTGCATGGGGTAATATTGCGGGGGCACAAGATGAAAAGTCGCGAGCACTGGGGCGCACGGCTGCGCTATGAGTTCGACAAGAGCATGGCGGGAGGCGCGATCGCGCTGATCGGCTGGCTGGCACTGATTTCGCTGATCGTCATCATCCTGGCCGGTCTTTTCCTCTCGTTGACGGGCATCGCACCGGAAGGCGGAGAGCCGATGGGTTTCATCGAGGGCGCGTGGGAATCGCTGATGCGCACCTTCGACGCAGGCACTATGGGCGCCGACCAGGGCTGGAACTTCCGCCTCATAATGCTGCTGGTAACGCTCGCGGGGATCTTCGTCTTCTCCGCGCTTATCGGTGTCATCAGTTCCGGTCTCGAAGAAAAGCTGAGCGAGTTGCGCAAGGGCCGCTCCCGCGTGCTCGAAACCGAACATACGATCATCCTCAACTGGTCGCCGTCCATTTTCGACGTCATCTCCGAGCTGATCATCGCCAACCAGAGCCGCCGCAATCCGCGCATCGTCATAATGGCGAACAAGGATAAGGTGGAGATGGAGGACGAGATCGCCGCCAAGATCGCCGACCGCAAGAACACCAAGATCATCTGCCGCAGCGGCGATCCGACCGATCTCTATGATCTCGGCATCGTGAACCCGCAGACATCCCGTTCGATCATCGTTCTCTCGCCGGATGGTGACGATGCCGACTCGCAGGTGATCAAGACCGTTTTGGCATTGGTAAATGATCCAAACCGGCGACCGGAAAAATACATGATTGCCGCCGAAATCCGCGATGCCGACAATGCGGAAGTCGCGCGCATCGTCGGCGGCGGGGAAATGCAGCTCGTCCTTGCCGACGATCTTATCGCCCGCATTGTCGTCCATACCAGTCGCCAGGCCGGTTTGAGTGCCGTCTATTCGGAACTTCTCGATTTTGATGGCTGCGAAATCTATACGCTCGACCAGCCGGATATTGTCGGCAAATCCTTCGGCAATGCCGTGCTTGCCTACGACAACAGCACCCTCATCGGCCTTTGCGACAAGGACGGTGCAATCCATCTCAATCCTAACCCCAACCGGATAATCGCGCCCGGCGAGCGTGCCGTGATCATTTCGGAAGATGACGCCTCGATCAGAACCTGGTCCGGGGACATGGGCATCGACAAGAATGCCATCCGGCCGATCATCAAGCGTGGCAAGACGGCGGAGCGCACCCTCATCCTCGGCTGGAACCGCCGCGGGCCGATCATTGCGTCAGAGCTTGCCCGTTACGTGGCGCCCGGCTCGCAGCTGACGATCGCGGCTGATACGGCGGAATTCGAAAGCGAGGTCGCGGCCCTGAAGCTCGACCCCGCCCTCCTGAGCGTCCGACCCCGGGTGATCGATACCAGCAGTCGCCGTGCACTGGACAACCTCGATATCCCGTCGTTCGACCATGTCCTGGTGCTCGGCTACAGCGATGACATGACTGCGCAGTCAGCCGACACGCGTACGCTCATCACACTCCTGCAGCTACGCAAGATCGGCGAAAGAGCCGACAAACATATCAGCGTGGTCAGTGAGATGATCGATGTGCGCAACCGCGAACTTGCCGAAGTCACCCGCGCAGAAGATTTTGTCGTCAGCAACAAGCTGGTCAGCCTCATGCTCGCCCAGGCTTCGGAAAACGAATCCATGGCCGCGATCTTCGACGAGTTGCTGGATGAGGCAGGATCGGAAATCTACATGCGGCCTATGAGCGACTACGTGGATATCTCAAAGCCCCTGAATTTCTTCACCGTGGGTCTCGCCGCCCTGCGCCGCGGCGAAGTCGCGCTTGGCTATCGCCGCCAGCGGGCGGATGACCCGGATATCCGCAATCTCGGTGGCGTTGTCGTTAATCCGAACAGGTCAGAGAAAATCACCTACACCGACAGCGACATGCTTATCGTGCTGGCCGCCGACTAATCGGACAGCCGAAGAAACCAAAGAGCCTGCCGTTCCGCGGCAGGCTTTTCCCCAAGGACTGGGCGGTCAGGCCGCTGCCCGGATTGCATTGGAAATCAGGCGGCCGAGCCGCTTGATACCTTCTTCGATCATCGCCTCGTCGGCGCAGGAGAAGCTCATGCGCAACGTGTTGGCATTGCTGCCATCCGCATAGAATGCCTTGCCCGGAACGAAGGCGACCTTTTCCGTGGCGATCGATTTCGCCAAGAGTTCGGCGCCGTCCATGCCTTCCGGCAGGGTGACCCACACGAACATGCCGCCTTCCGGGCGCGTCCAGGTGGCGGTCTTCGGCATATACTTGTCGAGTGCCGCCAGCATTGCATCGCGGCGCTTGCTGTAGACGGCCTTGATCTTGGCGACCTGGGCGTCGAAACCGCGCGAGGCAACGTGCTCGATGGCGATCTGGTTGATCGTCGAGGAATGCAGGTCGGCCGCCTGCTTCATCAGCACAAGCTTGCGGATGACCGGCATCGCTGCAACCACGAAACCGACGCGCAGGCCCGGCGCCAGCGTTTTGGAGAAGCTGCCGGTATAGATCGTCCGGGTATTTTCGATGCCGCCCTTTCGCGCGATATCAAGCGCCATGATCGGCGGAATGGCCTGCCCGTCATAACGAAGATGCTGGTAGGCGGCATCCTCAATGATTGCGATATCGAGCTCGTCGGCAAGCGCAAGCAGCTTTTCGCGCCCGGCCAGGTCGATCGTCTCGCCGGTCGGATTGGAAAAATCGGCCGAAAGATAAGCGAACTTGACGCCGCCGCCCAACTTGGCCGCAGTGTCGCGATAGGCCTCCGGCGTGCGATTGCCATTCAGCGACAGCTGGTCATAGTTCGGCTCGTAGGCATTAAAGGCCGAAAGCGCACCGAGATAGGTCGGCCAGGTGACCAGAGCCGTATCGTTCGGCGACAAGAAGAGCTTGCCGAGATAATCGAGCGCCTGCTGCGAACCGGACGTGATGAAGACATTGTCAGGTGTGCAATCGATGCCGATCCTGGCGACGTCGCGGGCGATCCATTCGCGCAGCGGCTTATAGCCTTCGCTGACCGAATACTGCAGCGCCGAGCCGACTTGCGCACTGGAAAAAATGTCCGAATAAGCTTCCTTGAACGCTACGTCTGGAAACAGCGCCGGATCTGGAATGCCGCCTGCGAAAGAGATGATGTCGGGTTGGTCGAGCAGCTTCAGCAATTCCCGGATTTCCGAAGCACGCATGCGGCCGGAGCGCGTCGCGAAGATATGTTCCCAATCAAGCACGGAATGTTTCCTCTTATTTCAACCTTATATGTCCGATCTTTACACAAAGATCGATAGGTCAGCAATACTGACCTATCGGGTTTTTCCCGGTTTTCTCTTGTTTAGCATTGCCCGAACGCGCTTGCCAGAAGAGGCAAGAAAAGAGAGGTTCCGACTGTCTGACTCACAAGGATTCAGACAGCTCTAGAGGAGGGAAAACATGCTCAAGAACATGGATCCGGCGTTGAACGCCGATGTGCTTCACGCCCTGCGTTCGATGGGACATGCAGACACCTTGGCGGTGGTGGACACAAATTTCCCGGCCGACGCGATTGCGCGGCAGACGACGCTGGGCAGGCTGCTCAGGATGGACAACATTTCCGCTGCCCGAGCGATGCAGGCGATCCTCTCCGTGCTGCCCCTCGACACGCCGCTGCAGCCAGCCGTTGGTCGAATGGAGGTCATGGGGGCTCCTGACGAGATCCCGGCACCGCAGCAGGAAGTACAGGCCGAAATCGACGCGGTCGAAGGCCAGTCAACGCCCATGTACGGCATCGAGCGCTTCGCCTTCTACGAACAGGCGAAGAAAGCCTATTGCGTCATCGCCACCGGTGAAACCCGCTTCTACGGCTGCTTCCTGCTGACGAAAGGCGTGGTACCGCCTGCCGGCTGAAAAAGGAAACGCCACGCATCAATGGCGATGCGTGGCGCAGTCTGAAAAGCGGAAAGCTTAGTTGACGGTCTTGTCGACCAGCTTGTTCTTGCCGATCCAGGGCATCATGCCGCGAAGCTTGGCGCCGACTTCTTCGATCTGATGGCTGTCGTTCATGCGGCGGATACCCTTGAAGCGGGCCATGCCGGAACGATATTCCTGCATCCACTCGGAGGTAAACTTGCCGGTCTGGATGTCCTTCAGGACGCGCTTCATTTCGGCCTTGGTTTCTTCCGTGATGATGCGCGGACCGGTGACATACTCGCCCCACTCGGCCGTATTGGAGATCGAGTAGTTCATGTTGGCGATGCCGCCTTCATAGATCAGGTCGACGATCAGCTTCACTTCGTGCAGGCATTCGAAATAGGCCATTTCCGGCGCGTAACCGGCTTCGACCAGCGTCTCGAAGCCGGCGCGGATCAGTTCAACCAGACCGCCGCAGAGAACGACCTGTTCGCCGAAGAGGTCGGTTTCGCACTCTTCCTTGAAATTGGTTTCGATGATGCCCGAACGGCCGCCGCCGACGCCGCAGGCGTAGGAAAGCGCGAGCTCAAGCGCATTGCCGGATGCGTTCTGGTGAACGGCGACCAGGCACGGCACGCCGCCGCCCTTCTGGTATTCGCCGCGCACTGTGTGCCCTGGGCCTTTCGGGGCGATCATGACAACGTCTACCGAAGCCTTCGGCTCGATCAGGCCGAAGTGGACGTTGAGGCCGTGTGCAAATGCGATTGCAGCGCCATCGCGGATGTTCGGAGCGATCTCCGACTTGTAGATGTCGGCCTGCAATTCGTCAGGCGTCGCCATCATCAACAGGTCGCCCCACTTGGCGGCTTCGGAAACGGTCATCACCTTGAAGCCGTCGGCTTCCGCCTTCTTGATCGTGGCGGAACCGGCCTTCAGAGCGATCGCGACATTGTTCGCACCGGAATCCTTGAGGTTCAGCGCATGGGCGCGACCTTGGGAGCCGTAGCCGACGATGACGACATTCTTCGCCTTGATGAGATTGAGATCGGCATCACGATCGTAATAAACGCGCATTGTATGTTCCTTCCCTATGCGTGTGGGTTTGTTAATGGGTTATCGTCCCGCGGAAATGCCGAGCGTTTCCGCCGATTGTTTTTGCGTGCCGTGAAGCGTCAGGAAGGCTTCCACCGCCTTCTGCGCCTGGCGCGCATTGTCCTTGAGGCCCGGCTCGCCGAGCAGCATGCGCACATGCAGGTCTGACACGATCAGTCCATAAAGGGTGTGGTATGCGCTATCAGCATTGTCGAAACGCAGGAGCCCTGCCCGCTTGCCCTGCTCGATGAGCGCAATCGCTCGACGGTCGATCTGGCGGCGACCATGTTCGATGAGGAGCTTGCCGAGCTTGGAGCCCTCGCGGCCCGCCTCCGCCTTGTTGATCTGGCCGATCGCCAACCGGTTAAGCGCCAGCGACACGTCGCCCGCCAGCACTTCCAAGAGGTCGCGCGCAAAGAGTTCGAGATGCTCGCGCAAAAGGTCCGCCGTCAGGCGCTCGCCGGAACGCTCGTAGGTGCGGACCTTGCTCGCCTGATGGGCAATCATTGCGGCAAGCAGCCCTTCACGGTCGCCAAACCACTTGTAGAGGCTTTCCTTCGAACAATTGGCGGCACGCGCCAGACCCGAAGTCGTCAACGCCTTCTCCCCACCCTCCACGAGCAGCCGAAGCGCCTGTTCCAGAACGGCGTTCTGGCGCGGCGTAAACTCAGGCATATTCGTAGCGTCGGGTCTCACGGCGATTTTCCTTTCAGTACCGTACGGTACGGTTCTGCCTATAAAGCATCCGACGCGATCGTCAAGCCCGTTCTTTGACGAGTCTCATCGAGGATGAAGGATTCTGCGCTGGATGTTCAGCTCCCTGTGTCGCAGCGACAAAGCGCTCGAATTCCCGGTTGATTGCAGGTCTCAGGTCTTTATTCCGCAGCAGCGAGGATCGCATCTACGTCCCTCAGTGGCGACACGCCGTAAAGGCGGCTGTATTCCCGGCTGAACTGCGATGGGCTCTGGTAACCGACCCGATGGCCGGCACTGCCGACATCGAGGCCTTCCAGAAGCATAAGCCGCCGAGCCTCGTGCAGGCGCAGCTTCTTCTGGAACTGCACCGGCGTCATCGCCGTCACCGATTTGAAATGGTGGTGGAGCGAAGACGGGCTCATTCCGACATGGTCTGCAAGGTCCTCGATCCGCAGCGTCCTGTGAAAATTGGCACGCAGCCAGGCAACCGCTCGGGCGATGCGGTTGCTGCGGCTTTCCGACGTCGCGATATGCAGCAGCCGCGGCCCATCCGGCCCGGAGAGCACCCGATAGATGACTTCCTCCTCGATGAGCGGCGCCATGGCCGCGATATCCTCCGGCCGGTCGAGCAGGCGAAGCAGCCGCGTCGCTGCGTCAAGCAGTTCGGGCGTTGCGACATTGGCGACGATGCCGCGCATAGCGTCGGTGCTGGAACTCGGTCGCGGAACGTCGACCCGCTCCAGAAGCGCGGAAAGCCTGCCCGGATCGATTGCGAGGACGAAACATAAATGCGGCGCCTCCGGGCTTGCGACCGTGACGCGCGATGTCACCGGCAATTCGATCGAGGTGAGAAGACAATCCCCGACGCCGTATGCGATTGTCTCGTCCCCGAGCTTCACGCTCTTGGTGCCTTGCAGCACCAGGCAGATGCAGGGCCGGTAATCCATATAGAGCGGCGCGGACGGGACCGACCGCCGGCCGAGCACGAGGTTTTCGATGGCCGTACACACCTCCCCGTCCTTCGGAACATGCCGTGCGGCAATTGAGGCCGCCTCGTGGTAGGGGTTGAAGGGCAGTGTCATCGAGACCTCCGATCAGCAAGTGAGTGCTTCCACTAAGCTGAATTAGACCTCCGAGCCAACAGGTTTGCCATCACTTTTGCAGGATCGTGCAAAAAGCTAGCAGGATCGCTCTAACGCTGTTGCACAGCCCGGAGGCATAGTCCGGCCGTCCAATTCCCCCTAAACCCAACAGATGAATGGAGCTTTCCATGGCTATCGCTAGAGGCTATGCAGCGACCGATGCGTCGAAACCCTTAACGCCTTTCACCTTCGAGCGCCGCGAACCGAATGACGACGACGTCGTCATCGACATCAAGTTCGCCGGCATCTGCCATTCGGACATCCACACCGTTCGCAATGAATGGAAGAACGCCGTCTATCCGATCGTGCCGGGCCACGAGATCGCCGGAATCGTGACTGCTGTCGGTTCGAAGGTCACCAAGTTCAAGGTCGGCGATCACGTCGGCGTAGGCTGCTTCGTCGATTCTTGCGTCGGCTGCGCTGCCCGTGACCTCGACAATGAACAATACATGCCGGGCCTCGTGCAGACCTATAACAGCGTCGATGCCGACGGCAAGACGGCGACCCAAGGCGGTTATTCCGACCACATCGTCGTCAAGGAAGGTTACGTCCTCTCTATCCCGGACAACCTGCCGCTCGACGCTTCCGCGCCTCTGCTCTGCGCCGGCATCACGCTTTATTCGCCGCTCAAGCACTGGGGTGCCGGTCCCGGCAAGAAGGTTGCGATCGTCGGCATGGGCGGACTTGGCCATATGGGCGTCAAGATTGGCTCAGCTATGGGTGCCGATATCACCGTACTCTCCCAATCGCTCTCCAAGAAGGAAGACGGCCTGAAGCTCGGCGCGAAAGAATACTACGCCACCAGCGACGCATCGACCTTCGAAAAGCTCGCCGGCACCTTCGACCTGATCATCTGCACTGTGTCCGCTGAAATCGATTGGAACGCCTATCTCGGCCTGCTGAAGGTCAATGGCACCATGGTCGTCGTCGGCGCTCCGGAAAATGCCATTCCGGTCCACGCCTTCTCGCTCATTCCCGGCCGGCGCAGCCTCGCCGGCTCCATGATCGGGTCGATCAAGGAAACCCAGGAAATGCTGGACTTCTGCGGCAAGCACAACATCGTGTCGGAGATCGAAAAGATCAACATCCAGGATGTCAACGAAGCCTATGAACGCGTCCTGAGGAGCGACGTCCGTTACCGCTTCGTCATCGACATCGCCTCGCTGGCCGCCTGAGACAAAAAAGTCGAAACGGGAAGGGCGGTCCGCGGACCGCCCTTATACATTGAGAGGCCGGAGCGTCTGTTATGATGCTCCGGCCTCGTTTGTCATTGGGGTGATCGCAACACCGCAATGGCTGAGGGCAAAGCG